>NZ_BAAAIZ010000041.1:109275-131035 GCF_039526425.1 Streptomyces thermospinosisporus | reverse complement strand
GCCGCGGGCGCGCGGTGCCTGGCCGCTGCACGCCCGCGCGGGCAACCTCGCGCTCACCCGGCTGCTGCGCCGCCGCACCGGGCTGCGGCTGAACGACCTCGGCCCGCTGCGCGCGGCCCGGCGCGAGGAGCTGCTGAGCCTGCACCTGACCGACCGGCGCAGCGGCTATCCGCTGCAGATGGTGGTGCGTGCCGCCGACGCGGGCTGGCGGGTCACCGAGCACGACGTGCCGTATCGGCCCCGCACCGGGACGTCCAAGGTGACCGGCACCTGGCGCGGCACCTGGCAGGCGGTGCGGGACATGAGCCGCGTGCTGCGCGAGACGCCGCCCGCGCGGGAGGACGCGCGGGCGAACGCGCGAGAGGACGCGCGGGCGAACGCGCGAGAGGACGCGCGGGCGAACGCGCGAAAGGACGCGCGAAAGGACGTGAGCCCGTGACGAGCGATGTGACGCTGGTGGTCGTCGCGAAGGAGCCGCGGCCGGGCCGGGTGAAGACCCGGCTGACCCCGCCCTTCACCCCGGAGGAGGCGGCGGACCTCGCCCGGGCCGCACTCGCGGACACGCTGGACGCGGTGGCCCGCACCCCGGCCCGCCGCCGGCTGCTGGTGCTCGACGGGGCGGCGGGCCCCTGGCTGCCGGCCGGCTTCGAGATCGCACCGCAGTGCGCGGGCGGCCTCGACGAACGGCTGGCCGGCGCGTTCGCACGGTGCGACGGCCCGGCCCTGCTGATCGGGATGGACACCCCGCAGGTCACCTCCGACCTGCTCACCGTCGACTTCGCCGACTGCGACGCCTGGTTCGGCCCCGCCGAGGACGGCGGCTTCTGGGCCCTGGGCCTGGCCGAGCCCGACCCGGCCCTGCTGCGCGGCGTCCCGATGTCCACCCCGCACACCGGCGCGGCTCAGCGCCGCCGCCTCGCACATCTGCGGGTGCGGGACCTGCCGATGCTCCGGGACGTGGACACCGCGCAAGATGCGGCGCTGGTCGCCGAGGCAGCACCCGGCAGCCGCTTCGCCGCCCGCCTGGCCGACCTGACAGTGTCCCGCCGATGAGGGCGATACGCGTCGGCGCGCAGCGCGGACCCGCGCCGGGCGGCGCGGAGACGGTGCAGACGGTGGAATCGGTGGAATCGGTGGGGGCGGAGACGGTGCAGACGGTGGAATCGGTGGGGGCGGTGCGGGCCTGGTCGGCCGACCCCTACGCCGAGGCCCTGCACACGGAGCGGGGGCCGCTGTTCCTGCGGCGGCCGGACGGCTGGCTGCTGCCGCTGGAGGTCGAGCGGTGGTGCGCGGAGGCCGACGCCGCCGATCTGGAGGTGCTGCGGCGCTGCGAGGGCGCGGTGCTCGACGTGGGCTGCGGCCCCGGGCGGCTGCTCACTGCACTGGCCGCCCAAGGCCGGTCGGCCCTGGGCATCGACGTCAGCGAGGCCGCGGTATCCCGCGCCGTGCGGCGCGGCGGACAGGCCCTGCACCGCTCGGTGTTCGATCCGCTGCCCGGCACCGGCCGCTGGGGCACCGCCCTGCTCCTGGACGGCAACATCGGCATCGGCGGCGACCCGTCCGCCCTGCTCGCCCGGCTGGCCCGGCTGCTCGCACCCGGCAGGCTCCTGCTCGCCGAGACGGCTCCGCTCCCGGACCTCGACGAACGGGTCACGGTCCAGGTCACCGGCGCCCGCGGCACCCCGGGCAGCCCGTTCCCCTGGGCCCGTCTCGGCACCGCCGCACTGCTGCGGTACGCGGGCGAGGCGGGCTGGCGCACCGAGGCCGACTGGACGTCCGGCGGTCGCAGCTTCGTGGCCCTGCGCACCGGGCCGGCGACCTCGCGGCGCTGACCGGCTACCGAATACACCGCCCAGCGGCTCGCACACGCCGCCCACGGGCCCCGTACGCCGCCCAGCGGCTCCCGTACTGCGCCAGTTCCCGCCGCCCCGGCAGACCGGGCACTGAACCAGTGGCGCCGGAGACCCGGCCGCCGAGGACGACCGGGCGGGATGACGAGAGCCCTCGTCAGTCCTGAGCCGCCGGACGGCGCCGCCCCCTGCGCACCCGTACCGCGTACAGCAGCGCGGAGCCGCCGAAGAGGGCGGCCGTCACGAGCAGCCAGCGGGCGGCGTAGCCGTCGGCGGACAGGGCGGTGAACCTGGCGTAGCGCTCCGAGACCCTGCCGGTGATCAGCGGGAACCAGACGAGCAGCAGCAGCCCGGAGAGCAGCGCCGGCACCCGCACATGGTTCACCCACCGCCGGCGCTGCCCCGCGGTCGCCAGCAGCGCCCGGTCGGCCGCCAGGTACAGGGGCGCCAGCACCAGGTCGTGCAGCACGGCCGCGCCGGCGAACCACAGCACGACGAGCAGCCAGTCGCCCTCCAGCAGCCGCACCCCCGCGTACCCGCACAGGGCGAACGAGCAGAGCAGCACCAGCAGATGGAAGGGGCTGCCGAGCACCGGGCGCGGGAGGCGGGGGAAGCGAGCGAGGCTGGGGAGGCGAGGGAGGCGAGCGAACCGGGGGGAGCGGCGGAGCCGCTGGATCCGTGCCACTGTCCTCACAGCTTTCCGAAGGTCAGGCGGGCCACCCACTTGGTGTTGAGCACGCCGGGGGCCGCGGGGACGATGATCCGCGCCGGGTGGCCGTGATCGGGGCTGAGGTCCTCGCCGTTGACGGCCAGGGCGAGCAGGGTGCGCGGGTCGGCGACCTGGTTGGCGCGCAGCGCCGCCTCGCGGAAGGCGCCCCGGCGCTGCAGCGACTCCACGAGCACGTCGGGCGGCTCCTCCTCGCCGACCAGCGCCGCGAGGTCGCGCAGCCGCACGCCCCGCCACCACTGGTCGGAGGTCGACCAGCCCTCCACGCAGGCGATGGGCAGCGCCGCGCTGTGCTGGGGCAGGTCCAGCAGCTCGGCGCGGCTGAGCCGGACGGTTCCGGAGCGCCCGGTGACGACCAGCCGCCAGGCCTCGGCGGTGGTCTCGGCGGGGCGGATCCCCGCGTAGGCGGCCGTCTTGTTGATCTGGAAGCCGTTGGGGCCGGTGCCGGGTTCGGGCCCGCCGCGCGGGGTGAGGACGGCGGTCTGCCGGAGCGGCCCGTCGAAGTTGCGCCCGGCGGAGGTGGCGAACAGCAGCAGCGAGGCGCCGCCCACCAGCCCGAACGCTCCCCGGCGGGAGAGGGTCGGCGGGTCGGGGTCCGAAGTCACCAGGTCGCTCGGCTCCTCCGGCTGGTGCCGCCGCATGGCGCGCAGGTTGCGCAGCGCCACCGGCATCTTCAGCACGACATGGGCGAGGAAGGCGCCGAAGAAGACCCAGGCGCCGTAGAAGTGCAGCGGGTAGAAGGAGCCGGGGAAGATGTAGTCGAGCTGGACGTTGAGGATGCCGGTGACGAACTGGAACAGCGCGCCGCCGACCAGGAGGAGCAGCGACAGGCGTTCCAGGGCATGGCTGAGCGAGCGGGCCGGGGGCATGGTGAACAGCCGGGGCAGCACCGACCACAGCTTGGCCAGCAGCACCGGGACGAGGGTCAGCCCGAGGGTGACATGGACGCCCTGGGTGAGCCGGTACAGCCAGGGCGGGTCGGTGGGCCAGGAGAAGAGGTAGAAGCCGAGGATCCCCTTGTCCGGGGTCTTGTCGTTCACCCGTGCCAGATCGGGGTTGTACGAGGCGTAGGACACCAGGCCCGTGGCGAACAGGACCGTGATGCCGGCGAGGAGCACCATGCCGAGCACGGCGGTGAACCGGGGGCCGCGCAGCGGGCTGCGCCAGCGCGGGGCGGTGAGGAGGGACCGAGCCATGTACCGACCGTAGGTCCGCACTCCCCCGTCAGCCGGGTCATGACCGGTGACGAAACGCTGACGTCCACGCTCGGCGGCCCGGCTCGGGCGTCCGCCCGGCCTAGCGTGACGGCGTGAACCGTGATCTCCGCCGTGACCCCCACCCCGCTCCGCTCCGTGACCTGGACTCCGGTCTCCGCCGTGGCCTGACGTCCGGTCTCCGCCGCGGCCTGACGTCCGGTCTCCGCCGTGACCTGTACGCCGTCGCCGCGGCCGCACTGCTCGTGGCGGCCGCGGCTCTGATCGGCTGGTCGCTCCAGCGCCGGGACGGCTCCCTGCGGGTGAACTGGCCGCCGCTGCTGGCCCACTGGGAGCCGCACCTCGGCCCGGGCACACCGGCGGCGGTGCTGGTCGCGGTGGCCGTCGTGGTGCACGGTCCGGCGCTCGCCCGGCGGCTGGCCTGGCGCACGCTGCTCGCCGCGGTGTGGGCGGCCGCCCTGGCGTGGACCTGGTCGCTGGCGCTGATCGACGGCTGGCACCGGGGCATCGCCGAACAGCTGACCACCCGTCATGAGTATCTGCGGGTCATCGACCGCTTCGACGACATCCCCGCCACCCTGCGGGACTTCACCGCGCACATCCTGATCGACACGCCGGACAACTGGCCCGCCCATGTGGCCGGTCACCCGCCGGGCGCCACCGTCACCTTCGTGCTGCTGGACCGGGCGGGGCTGGGCGGCGGTGGCTGGGCGGGCGCCTTCTGCATCACCGCGGGCACCACCGCCGCCGTGGCGATCCTGTGCGCCGTCCGCGCCCTGGCCGGCGAGTCCTGGGCCCGGCGCACCGCCCCGTTCCTGGTCCTGGCCCCGGCCGCGGTGTGGGTGGGCACCTCCGCCGACGGGTACTTCACGGCGGTCACCGCCTGGGCGGTGGCGCTGCTCGCCCTCGCCGTGACCGGACACCGCCCGCGCTGGACGGGCCTGGCATCGGGACTGCTGTCCGGGCTGACCGTGTATCTGTCGTACGGGCTGACGCTGTTCGCCGTGACCGGCGCGGCGGTGCTGCTGCTGGGCAGGGAGCGGCTGCGGCCGCTGCCGTATCTGGCGGCGGGTTTCCTGGTCGTCCCGGCGGTGTTCACCGTGCTGGGCTTCGACTGGTGGGAGGCGTACCGGCTGCTGGTCACCCGCTACTACCAGGGCGCCGGCGGGGTCAGGCCGTACGGCTACTGGGTGTGGGCGAACTTCGCGTGCACGGTGCTGATCACCGGCCCGGCGGCCGTGGCGGGCCTGCGCCGGTGCGGCGGTCTGCTCCTCGCGCGCCGGGGGCGGCTCACCGGCCCACCGGCGGCGCGTCTCGCGCTGCTGACGCTCTCCGCCCTGCTCGCGCTGCTGATCGCGGATCTGTCCGGCATGAGCAAGGCGGAGACCGAACGCATCTGGCTGCCGTTCGCCTTCTGGCTGCTGCCCGCCTGCGCCCTGCTGCCCGGCCCGCGGGTGTGGCTGGCCGGGCAGGCACTGCTAGCGCTGCTGCTCAACCATCTGCTGGTGACGGGGTGGTGAGCCAGGGGCGGAGGCCGGGAGCGGTCAGGCGTCGGCGAGTGTGCGGTCGGGTTCCGGCGGGGGCGGGGCGTCCTCCGCTCCTGCCCGGGCGAAGAACTCCCGCGGGGAGACCGTTCCGGCGATGACGCCGGCGAAGCGGTTCATCGCCGGCCCGGGCGATGTGCGAGGAGCGCCCGTCGGCGCCGATCACCACCCGGGCTCGTCCGGTGACGTGCGGGCCGCCGCTCTCGTGGCCGCGGATGCCGGTGACGGTGCCGTCCTCGGTCAGCACCTCGTCCGCGTTGAACCGCTCGCGCACCTCCGCGCCGGCCTCGGCGGCCGCCTCCACCAGCAGGGCGTCCAGGATCCCGCGGCGCGGGCCGTAGCCGACGCCGGTCCCGTCGCTCGGCGGCGGGTTGCCGGAGAGGGTGAAGGGCCCGGCGGCGGCCCGGTGGTCGGCGAGGCGGTGGGCGAGCACGCCCAGCTCCTCCAGGGCGTCGGTGAACGCGGTGCGCAGCCGTTGGCGCTCGGCCTCGGGCCGCTCGTCGTCGCAGTCCGCCAGCAGGTCGCCGGTGTACGCGGTGACCGCCTCGGCGAGGGCCGCCGCGCGCGGCTCTGGCGCCGTCAGGGCGCGGGCGCGGCGCAGCGTCTCCTCGAGGCCGGCGACGTCCAGTGTGAAGTGGGTGTCGTGACGCCAGGCGAGGGTGCGCGGGATGATCTCGAGGACCTGCTCGATGCCGGGGACGGTGCAGCGCAGGGTGTGCAGCAGGTGCCGCAGATTGGTGCGGGCCTGGGTCTCGGTGGAGTCGGGCCAGAGCAGCCCCGCCAGGCGCCCGCGGGGGTGGGCCTGGTCGCGGTGGACCACCAGGTGGGCGAGCAGCGACGCGCCCCGGGCGGACTCCAGCGGCCAGGCTGCTCCCCCGGCGGCCCGATCCGGAACCGCCCCAGCACCCGTACCTCGGCACGCGCCACACGGTCAGTGTGCCGCCGCGCCCCCGCCCCGCCCGGCACCGCGCGGAAACGCGCAGGCCACGGGGGCGAGGGTGCCCTACCGGGCTGCCTCAGTCCTCGGCGGGCTGCAGCCGCAGCGAGATGCTGTTGATGCAGTACCGCTGGTCGGTGGGGGTCGGATATCCCTCGCCCTCGAAGACATGGCCCAGGTGCGAGCCGCAGCGGGCGCAGCGGACCTCCGTGCGCACCATGCCGTGCGAGCGGTCCTCCACCAGTTCCACCGCGTCGGAGTCCTTCGGGTCGTAGAAGGACGGCCAGCCGCAGTGCGACTCGAACTTGGTCTGGGAGGTGAACAGCTCGGCACCGCAGGCGCGGCAGGAGTAGACGCCCTTGGTCTTGGTGTCGGTGTATTCCCCCGTGAAGGCGGGCTCGGTGGCCGCCTGGCGCAGTACGGCGTACTCGGCGGGGGTCAGCTCCGCGCGCCACTGCTCGTCCGGCTTCTCCACCTCGTACGGCATGAGCCTCAACCCCTACTCGCTACTTCGGCTGCTTCGACAGACGGTCCAGGATCCGCGGGCCGAGGTCGGTGACGTCGCCCGCGCCCATGGTGAGAACGAGATCGCCGGGCCCGGTCATTCCCGCGATCACCGAGGGCACCTCGGCCTTGTCGTGCACGGCCGTGACGTCCGCGCCGGCGGCCCGCGCCGCGTCGATGATCAGCTCGCTGGTGACGCCGGGGATCGGGTCCTCGCGGGCCGGGTAGATGTCCAGCACCACGGCGGCGTCGGCGAGTGCCAGGGCCTGGCCCATCTCGGTGCCGAGCTCCCGGGTGCGGGAGAACAGGTGCGGCTGGAAGACCACGAGGATGCGGCAGTCGCCGGCGGCGGCGCGCATGGCCTCCAGGTCGGCGGTCATCTCGGTCGGGTGGTGCGCATAGGAGTCGATGACCTGCACGCCCGCGGCCTCGCCCTTGAGCTGCAGGCGCCGCTTCACGCCGGTGTAGGCGGCGAGCGCGGGCGCCAGCTCGGCGGCGGGGATGCCGAGCGCCACGCCGGCGGCGAGGGCGGCGACGGCGTTGTGCGCGTAGTGGCGTCCGGGCACGGAGACGGTGAAGGTCAGCGGGGCGCCGTCCAGCTCGACGGTGACCTCGCTCCGCAGCCCCTGCGCGACGACGGACAGCACCCGCACATCGGCGTCGGCCGACTCGCCGTAGGTCACCGTCCTCACCGAGCCGTCCAGGCGCCGGGTCAGCTCGCGCGCGCCCTCGTGGTCGGCGGAGATCACCAGGGTGCCGCCGGGCACGATCCGGCCGACGAACGTCTCGAAGGACTCGTGGATCTCCTCCATCGAGGCGTAGTTGGCGTGGTGGTCAAGCTCCACGTTGAGGATGATCGCGACCTCGGGCGCGTACTTGTGGAAGCTGCGGTCGGACTCGTCGGCCTCGGCGACGAAGATGTCGCCCTCGCCGTGCAGGGCGTTGGAACCGGGGGCGTCCAGGTCGCCGCCGATGGCGTAGGAGGGGTTCAGGCCGAGCTCGGTGAGGGAGACCGCCAGCATGGAGGTGGTGGTGGTCTTGCCGTGGGTGCCGGCCACCGCGATCGGGCGCAGGCCCTCCATCAGGGCGGCGAGGGCGTCGGAGCGGTGCACCACCGGGATGCCCAGCTCGGCGGCGCGCAGCAGCTCGGGGTTGTCCTCGCGGATCGCCGAGGAGACCACCACGCAGCTGGCGTCGTCGGCGAGGTGCTCGGCGGCGTGGCCGATGTGCACGGTGGCGCCGAGGGCGCGCAGCGCCTCGGCGGTGGCGGAGTCCTTGGCGTCGCTGCCGGCCACCTTGGCGCCGCGCTGGGCGAGGATCTTGGCGATGCCCGACATTCCGGCGCCGCCGATGCCGATGAAGTGCGGTCGGTCCAGGGCGGTGGGAAGGCCGGGTGCCATGCGTGTTCTCCCAGTGGTGCGACGAGCGGGACGACGGTGTGCGCGCCCCTGGCGGCGGGGCGCGGCCCCAGCCTATGCCTTGCTGTGGGAGAAGAGTTTCAGCACCGGTACCCCCACCTTGTGCCGGGCCCGGGAGGCCCAGTCGCGGTGGAAGAACTCTTCCACGTAGTGCGGGTCGGTCAGCACGATGACCTCGTCCGCGTCGACCTCCTCGACCATGGCCTTCAGCGCGTCCAGCGGATGGTCCTCGACCAGGCGTCCCTCGGCCTCGTCCCCGCTCACCCGCAGCGCCTGCAGGGACACCTCCAGGGCCCGCTCCCCGACGCTCTTGGCGTCCTCGCCCTCGGGCGTCTCGCCCTCGCGCACCGCCTCGTCCAGCTCGCCGAGGGCCACGTCGTCGATGGCCCGCAGCAGCCGGTCCGCCTGCTTGCCGCGCGGCTGGAGCAGCACGTGGAAGGAGACCGGCTCGTCACCGTGGAGGGTGGTGACGAACTCCACGTCGGCGGACGTCAGGGCCTTCTCGATCATCAATACGCTTGTGAACACCAGGGCGCCCCTTCTCCTTCGCGGGCCGAGGACGGCCCTGCGGAAACCATCCTTCCCCGCATGCGCACGGGTACGGCCGGATTCAGTGTGCCCCCCGCACACCTAACCGGAACGAAAGATTCCGCTGATTACCGGACCAGCGGTAACCATCGAACCCGTTTCCGGACACCACGGGGAGATACGGGCGTGTGCGGGACATGACGAAGAGAGACGTCCCCTCTCCGAGGGCTCGCCGGCGGGAGCGGCGCGCGTGGCTCAGCCGCGGCTGTACCGCGTGAAGAGGAAGCCGTCCTCCTCCAGGATCGACGTCAGCGCGAAGCGCTGCGGCACCGGGATCGAAGGGCCGCCGGCGATGCGCTGGGCGGTGCCGGCGGTGAGCATCGGGGAGACGGTCAGGCAGAGCTCGTCCAGGACCCCGGCGGCCACGAACTGGCCCAGCAGCTTCGGGCCGCCCTCGGTCAGCAGGCGGGTGCAGCCGAGTCCGGCCAGCTCGCGTACGGCCCGGGCGGGGTCGACTCCCCCGCCTTCGCCCGCGATGACCACCCGCGCGCCCGCCTTCCCGGCGGCGGCGACCCGCTCGGGCGGGGCGTCGGCGCCGGTGAGGACCAGCGTGGGCACCAGCGGGGAGGTGAACAGGGGCAGGGTGAAGTCCAGGTCGAGGCTCGCGCTCACCACCGCGATCGCCGGGGCCGGCGACTGCCCGGCCGCCTCGCGCGCCGCCGCGAACTCGGCGCGGGCCCGCGCCGGGCGATACCCCTCCTGGCGCACGGTCTGCGCGCCCACGACCACGGCGTCCGCCAGCGCCCGCAGCGTGCCGAAGATCCGCATGTCGGCGGGGCAGGAGATGGGCTGCGACCGTCCGTCGTGCTGTGCGGCCCCGTCCAGCGTGGAGACCATGTTGGCCCGCAGCCACGGCTCGCGTCCGTCCGCCGCCGGTGCGGGGTACGCGTAGGCGGCGGCCAGCTCGGCGAGGCTCCACTCGCGGTCCTCGGCCGGAGCTGCTGTTTCGTCGGTCACAGGGAAGAGGCGTCGCATGCGGAGCAGTGTTCCACGCCCCGTAGCATGGGGAAGCGTGTCGTCCTCCTCCCCGTCTCCCGCCCCCTCCGGCCCCATAGCGGACGCGGCCCCGCTGTCGCTGTGCGCGCGTGAGCCGCATGTCCCCGCCGACCGGCTCGTCGCCGAGATGGTGCCCCCGCCGCGGTTCGACGCGGTGCGCTTCAGCACCTACATCCCGGACCCGGACCAGCCGAGCCAGGCCGAGGCGGTCCGGGTCCTCGAGGGCTTCGCGGCGGGACTCGGCGAGCCGGCGGGAGCCGGCTCCGGCAAGCGCAGGCTCTTCGGCTTCGGCAAGGCGGCCAAGGCCAGGAAGGCCCCCTCCGGCCCCCGCGGCGTCTACCTCGACGGCGGCTACGGCGTCGGCAAGACCCACCTGCTCGCCTCCCTCTGGCACGCCACCGAGGCCGAGCCGGGCCGCAAGGCCTTCGGCACCTTCGTGGAGCTGACCAACCTGGTGGGCGCCCTCGGCTTCCAGCAGACCGTGCAGACCCTCTCCGGTCACCGTCTGCTGTGCATCGACGAGTTCGAGCTGGACGACCCCGGTGACACCGTGCTGGTGTCCACGCTGCTCGGCAAGCTCGTCGACCACGGGGTGGCGCTGGCCGCCACCTCCAACACCCTGCCGGGCAAGCTCGGCGAGGGCCGCTTCGCCGCCGCCGACTTCCTCCGCGAGATCCAGGGCCTGTCGGCCCACTTCCGCACCCTGCGCATCGACGGCGAGGACTACCGCCACCGCGGCCTGCCCGAGGCGCCGCCGCCCTACTCCGACGACGTGGTGACCAAGGTCGCGCACGCCACTGAGGGCGCCACCCTGGACGCCTTCCCCGACCTGCTGGAGCACCTGGCGAAGGTGCACCCCAGCCGCTACGGGGCGCTCACCGACGGCATCCGCGCGGTGTGCCTCACCGGCGTGCGCCCGGTGCCCGACCAGTCGACGGCGCTGCGGCTCGTGGTGCTGGCCGACCGGCTCTACGACCGGGAGGTCCCGGTGCTCGCCTCCGGCCTGCCGTTCGATCAGCTGTTCAGCGAGGAGATGCTGAAGGGCGGCTACCGCAAGAAGTACTTCCGGGCGATCTCGCGGCTCACCGCGCTGGCCCGCGACGCCGGTCGGCTCGCCGGGGGCGAGTGACCCCGCGCCCTTCACCCGGCCCCGGGCGCCTCCCGCCGGGGGCCGGTTCACGTCAGTCAGCCTCCCCTTCCCTCAGCACTGTGCGCGATGGAACGCGAAGCCGGCCCTGCAAAGCCCGTAACGCGGTTAACGTGCTTCTCGACCAGTCATTTGCCAAGCACTGGCGCACGTCCGAGGCGCAACGTCCCTGAAGGGGACACATGTTCCATGGTCCGGCTGCATCGGCCGCCCCCTCCTCCCTTACCACTGCTTTACTCGCGCCCGAGCACAGGAATCTCCGCGCCCCTTCGCATCCGCGCATAGGGCCGGTCAGGTAAAGGCCAAGGGTCTTCGGCCCGGTCCAGGTGCATCTGACCGGCAACGCGACCTTCCTGCGGCTGCCGAGGATCCTGGAGACCCTGGAGGGGCGGGCGGCGGCGTACGGCCCGCGCCGACGACGGACCCGGAGCAGCCGGTGACCCCCGCCTGACGTGAGCTCCGGTCCTTGGGCGCAGGAGGCATGGCCCCGGACCGGAGGCCGGGCATATGGTTGCAGGAGCGGAAAAACGTGTATCCGCAGAGCAATCGCCCGAAAAGCGCCGATCAAGACCTCTGGAACGGGAGGTCGTCATGCTGGAGGAGCTGCTCACGGCGGCCGTGGCGACCGGAGCCGCGGGAGCCGTCTACTTCGCCGCGGCGGTACGGGTCGTCAAGCAGTACGAGCGCGGCGTGGTCTTCCGGCTCGGCCGGCTGCACGGACCGGCCCGCAAGCCGGGACTGCAGCTGATCGTTCCGGTCATCGAACGGCTGCACAAGGTCAATCTGCAGATCGTCACCATGCCCGTGCCTGCCCAGGAGGGCATCACGCGCGACAACGTGACGGTGCGGGTCGACGCGGTGGTGTACTTCAAGGTCGTCGACGCGACGGCGGCGCTGGTCAATGTCGAGGACTACCGCTTCGCGGTCTCCCAGATGGCGCAGACCTCGCTGCGGTCCATCATCGGCAAGAGCGACCTGGACGATCTGCTGTCCGACCGGGAGAAGCTCAACCAGGGCCTGGAGCTGATGATCGACAGCCCGGCGGTCGGCTGGGGTGTGCAGATCGACCGGGTCGAGATCAAGGACGTCTCCCTGCCCGACACCATGAAGCGCTCGATGGCCCGCCAGGCGGAGGCGGACCGGGAGCGCCGCGCGCGGGTCATCAACGCCGACGCCGAGCTGCAGGCGTCGAAGGTGCTGGCCGAGGCCGCCCAGCGGATGGCCGACACGCCCTCGGCGCTGCAGCTGCGGCTGCTGCAGACGGTGGTGGCGGTCGCGGCGGAGAAGAACTCCACGCTGGTGCTGCCCTTCCCGGTGGAGCTGCTGCGCTTCCTGGAGCGCGCCGCCCAGCCGGCGGCGGGCCAGACCGCCCAGGTCGCCCCGGGGCAGACGGACGGCCCCGCGCTGGAGGAACGCCGTCAGGGAGCCGGCGCGGCGGAACCCTCGCGGGAGGAACACGAGGAGCGCGAGGCGACGGAACCCGCGGCGGAGGCCGGACACCTCGTGGCGGAGAGCCGCGCGGCGGAGCGGCCGGAACCGGCGTCCCCCGAGGACGAGGGACGTTTCGTCGAGCCGCAGGAGCGGCCCGGGGAGCCCCACCGGCAGCCGGGCGCCGCCGCCACGGCCCCGCGGGCGCGCGAGTCGGCCGAGGCCGTGCTGCGCGCCGCCGACCAGCGGGCCGCCGAGGCCCTCGACACCGCCGAACGGCACACCGTGGAGGACCTGCTGGGCCCCGAGGAGCACCCCGTGACGGGCGGCCCCGAACGGGGCGGACGGCGCACCCCGCCGTGACACGTGCTACGCGCGTGGTTCACGCGGCTGACGACAGGTGATAGACACGGCTGGGTCACGGTTCCTGTCCGCCAGCAGGAAGGTTTCCCCCATGTCCGAAACCGCGTCCACAGGCTCCCCCACAGAAGAACCGGCACCGGCCCCCGGCGGCACGACGCGCCGTCAGATGCTCGCGCGCACCGGCGCGTTGGGAGTCGGTATCGCCTTCAGCGGTGCTCTTTCCGAATTGTTCACCGGCACCGCGGCCGCCCAGGACCTCGGTCACGGCGCCGGCTACGGCCCGCTGGTCCCCGATCCCGACGGACTGCTCGACCTGCCGAAGGGCTTCCGCTACAAGGTGCTCTCCCGGGAGGGCGAGGACCTGCGTTCGGGCGAGGGTCCGGTGCCCTCCAACCACGACGGCATGGCCGCCTTCCGGGGCCGCCGCGGCAGCGTCCATCTGGTCCGCAATCACGAGAACCGCCACAACGGCAGGGTCCCGGTCCCGGTGATCGACGGCCTCACCTACGACCCCGAGGGCAAGGGCGGCTGCACCGCGCTGACGCTGGACGCCCACGGCCGGGTGCAGTCCGAGCGGGTCGCCATCGCCGGCACCGCCGTCAACTGCGCGGGCGGGCCCACCCCCTGGGGCACCTGGCTGACCTGCGAGGAGACCGAGGACAAGGCGGGCACCAACGGCTACACCAAGGACCACGGCTTCATCTTCGAGGTCGACGGCGCCGACCCGCGCCGCACCGGTGCCGTCCCGCTCACCGCGATGGGCCGCTTCCAGCACGAGGCGATCGCGGTGGACCCCCGGCGGGGTGTGGTCTACGAGACCGAGGACGCCTTCGAGCGGCCGTTCGGCCTGTTCTACCGCTTCCTGCCCAAGAAGCCGCTGGGCGGCACCGGTTCGCTGCGCGCGGGCGGCCGGCTGCAGGCGATGCGGGTGCCGGGGGTGCCGGACCTGTCCTCGATCCAGGAGACGGGCGCCACCTTCGACCACATCGAGTGGGTGGACGTGCCGGACCCGCTCGCGGTCGAGACCCCCATCCGCTTCCAGGACTTCGGCCCGAAGGGCATCACCCACGCCCAGAAGCTGGAGGGCTGCTACTGGGGCGGGCGCTCGGTGTACTTCGTGTCGTCCTTCGCCCGCGCCGCCGAGGGCTCGGCGGCCGACCACTACGGGCAGATCTGGCGCTACGACCCCGACCGGCGCCGGCTCACCCTGGTGATCGTCTTCGGCCCGGACACGGATGTGCAGCTGCCCGGCGAGTCGCCGGACAACATCTGCCTCGCCCCCAGCGGCGGCCTGATGGTCTGTGAGGACGGCGACGGCGCCCAGCACGTCTTCGGCGTCACCCGGCGCGGCCAGGTCTACGCCCTGGCCCGCAACCGCCAGAACATCGGCTCCGCCGAGGAGCCCGAGTGGGGCGAGTTCGCCGGTGTCACGTTCTCCCCCGACGGGCGGACGATGTACGTCAACGTCTACACGCCCGGCACGACGTTCGCGATCACCGGCCCCTGGCGCGGATGACGGCTGCGGGGCGGCGGGACTCCCGCCGCCCCGCCCCCGTCCGCGAACTGACGCCACCGGTCCGGGAAATGCCGTCGTCCGCGCCAAGGTGACATCGCCCCGGCGGAGGTGACGGCGGCTCAGCTCTCCAGCAGGCCGTCCATCTGCCCGACCGCCTGCCGCAGCCCCTCCTCCATGCCCATCTCCAGGAGCCGTTCCATCTGCTCCCGGCTGTCGTAGACCGAGTGGATCTCCATCCGGGTGCCGCCGTCGCGTGCGGTGAGCGTCATCCGTACGGTCGTGGTGGGCATCTCGGGATCCGGCTTGCCCTCGCTGTCGGAGAAGCCGTCGGTGAACTCCAGTGAGGTCGGCGGCGTCACCGCGGTGATCCGCCACCAGCCGCCGTGCTTGTCCCCCTCCGGGCCGGTCATGTAGTACCGGGCCTCGCCGCCCGGGGTGAGGTCGTGCTCCTCGAACGTCGCCGGGTAGCTCGGCGGGCCCCACCAGCGTTCCAGCAGCCGGGGGTCGGCCCACAGCTGCCACACCTTCTCCACCGGGGCGGTGAAGTCGGCGGTCACGGTGAGGGTCAGTCGGTCGAGATCCTTGTCGACACCGGTGATCGTCATCGGTCCTGTCCTTTCCTCGTGCCGCGTCCGGGCCCGGCCGTGCCGTCCGGCCCCTGCTCGTCGGCCAGCAGGCCGGACATCCGGTCCACCCGGGCCCGCCAGGCGTTCTCGAGTTCGTCGAGGGCCCGGCGTGCGCGGGCCACCGCGTCGGGATCGGTACGCACCAGCTGCTCCCGCCCGCGTCGCTGCTTGCTGACCAGGCCGGCCTGCTGCAGCACCGTGACGTGTTTCTGCACCGCGGCGAAGCTCATCGGGTAGGCCTCGGCGAGCCGCGAGACGGACAGCTCGCCGCGCACGCACCGGCGGAGTATGTCGCGCCGCGTGGCGTCGGCCAGCGCATGGAACAGGCGGTCCACGGCCTCTTCGGTCAGCTCATATACAACCATTTGGTTGTACGTTAGTCCCGCCCCCTCCCGCCCGCAAGCGGAGGGAGCCGAAAGAGGCAACCCGGGGCCGCCGGGGGCAACCCGCAGGGCCGGGCCACTGAAATCCGGTGGTCCGGGGTACTCGGGCCGCATGACGGAGAACCAGCAGGTCCGCGGCTCGTACTGGCTCGAGACGGCACCCGCGGGGCGCCATGACCCCCTGACGGAGGACATCGAGGCCGACGTGGCCGTGATCGGCGCCGGGATCGCCGGGCTGTGCACCGCGCGGGAGCTCGCGCGGTCCGGCCGGAGCGTCGCCCTCCTGGAGGCCGGGCGGCTCGTGGGCGGCGTCACCGGCCACACCACCGCCAAGGTCACCGCCCTGCACTCGCTGATCTACGGCAAGCTGCGCCGCACCCGCGGCAGTGAGGGCGCCCGGCTGTACGCCCGCTCCCAGTCGGAGGCCATCGAGCACACCGCCGCCGTGATCGAGGAGCTGGGCATCGAGTGCGAGTGGGAGCGCCGCAGCGCCTTCACCTACGTACGCGACCCCGCCCGCGCCGACGAGGTGCGCGCCGAGGCGGAGGCGGCGCGGGAGGCGGGGCTGCCGGCGTCGTTCGTCACCGGGACGGAGCTGCCGTTTCCGGTGGCGGGGGCCGTCGAGGTGACAGGACAGGCCCAGTTCCATCCGCGCAAGTACCTGCTCGCCCTGGCGGAGGACCTGCTGGCGCACGGCGGGACCATCCACGAGCACACGGTGGTGACCGGCCTGGAGGAGGGCTCGCCCTGCCGGCTGTCGACCGCGGACGGGGTCACGGTGACGGCCCGGGACGTCGTGGTCGCCACCCACTACCCCGTCTTCGACCGCGCCCTGCTGTTCACCCGGCTCTCCCCGCGCCGCGAACTGGTCGTCGCCGGCCCGATCCCCGCCGGCCAGGACCCCGGCGGCATGTACATCACGCCGGAGGAGAACACCCGCTCGGTGCGGACGGCGCCGCTCGCCGACGACCCCGGCCGCCGTCTCCTCGTGGTCACCGGCGAGCACTTCACGCCGGGGACCGCCGACACCCGCGCCGGCTTCGACCGCCTCTCCGCCTGGGCCCGCACCCACTTCCCCGGCGTGGAACTCACCCACGCCTGGGCCACCCAGGACAACGACCCGACCGACACCGTGCCGCTGGTCGGCCCGCTGCACCCCGGCGCCCGCCATGTCTACGTCGCCACCGGCTTCGCCGGCTGGGGCATGAGCGGCGGCATGATGGCGGGCCTGCTGCTCACCACGCAGATCACCGGCGGCGAGTGCGCATGGAGCGCGCTGTACGACCCGCGCCGGGTGCTGCCCGCCCTCCGCGAGGCGCCGGACTTCCTCAAGCACCAGGCGCAGGTCGCCAAGCACTTCGTCGGCGACCGGCTGCACCCCTCACCGCCCGTGGAGGCGCTGCCGCCGGGCGAGGGCGCCGTGGTGCGCGCCGAGGACGGAAGGCTCGCGGTCTACCGGGACGACGACGGCACCCTGCAGGCGGTCTCCGCCCGCTGCACCCACATGGGCTGCCTGGTCGCGTTCAACGCGGCCGAACGCGCCTGGGAGTGCCCCTGCCACGGCTCGCGGTTCGGCACCGACGGCACGGTGCTCCAGGGCCCGGCGACCCGCCCGCTGGAGCGCCGCAAGATCTGACCGCCGGGCGGGAGGGACCGGAAGATCTGACCGCCGGGCCGGAGGGACCGGAAGATCTGACCGCCGGGCCGGAGGGACCGGAAGATCTGACCCCCGCGCCGGAGGGGAACGGCCGTGGTCCGGCCGGGTGAGCCGTGCCGCGGCCCCCGGACCGGCTGAGCCGACCGGGACAAATCCCTTCATACCTTCGTATGGTGATCACACAAGTACGCCGTGCCGTCACCGTCTGCTGCCTGGGCGCCGTCCTCGGTGCCGCGCTCACCGCCTGCGGCGACGGCGGCCGGCGGCCCGCCCGCCCCGGCCCCTCGGCGCCCTCGGCGACCACGGCCTCCCGGCCGCCCACCCTGGCCCCCGGCCCGGCGGGCCTCACCCCGGTCTTCCGGCACGGCCCGCGCACCGCCTCCGACAAGACGGTGGCCCTCACCTTCGACGCCGACATGACCGCCGACCAGGGACCCCGTGCCGCGGCGGGCGAACGCTTCGACCATCCGCGGCTGATCCGGACGCTGCGGGCGCTGAAGGTGCCGGCCACGGTGTTCATGACGGGCCGCTGGGCCGAGGAGTACCCGGACCAGGCCCGCGCCATCGGCCACGACCCCCTCTTCGAGGTCGCCAACCACTCCTACAGCCACTACGCCTACACCGACGGCTGCTACGGCCTGCCGGTCCTCGCAGAGGAGCGGATGCAAGCCGACGTGGAGCGGGCCTACGCCGCCTTCCGCAGGGCCGGGGTGCCGGAGGCGATGCCGTACTTCCGCTTCCCCGGCGGCTGTTACGACCGCGCGGCGCTGCGCGCGCTCACCCCGGCCGGGGTCACGGCGGTGCAGTGGGACGTGGTCGGCGGGGACGCCTTCGCCACGGACGCCGGTGCGGTGGCGCGGCAGGTGCTGGACGGGGTGCGGCCGGGGTCGGTGGTGGTCCTGCACTGCACCCGCAGCGCGGCCCCCGCCACCGAGCGCGCCGTCCGCCGCATCGTCCCGGAGCTGCGCCGGGCGGGCTACCGCTTCGTGAAGGTCTCCGAGCTGATCGCGGCGTCCGGCGGCCGGAGCTGAGGCGGCAGGCGTCCGGTGGCCGGAGCTGAGGCGGCAGGCGTCCGGCGGCCGGAGCTGAGGCGGCAGGCGTCCGGCGGCCGGAGCTGATTCGGCGCCTGGCCGTCCTGCGCTGGACCGGCACCGCCGTCCTACGCTGGAAGTGTGACCGACAACGACTACTGCCTGATCGACGCGGCCAGGCCGCCGAAGGCCGACGGGCCGCCCTACGCGGAGTGCGTGGTGTGCCGGGAGCCGACGGAGTACCCGGAGTCGTACAAGGGCATCACCCTCTGCCCCGCCTGCGAGTGGGAAGAGGCCCAGCGCACGTCCTGCGGCTGCTGACATCCGTGGGGCCGCCGCGCCACAGGTTGGCAGACTGGACGGGTGAGCACCGATCAGACACCGCCGTCCGCCCCCGGCCACCCCCTCCGCAGTGAGTCCGACGCCCGCGACGCGGCACCCGAGTACGTCCTGCCCCTGGTGGTCCGCATCGAGCGGGCGGCACCCCCGCCCCGCACCGACGCCCTGGAGACCGCGGCCCGCGCGGTTCTGGTGATGCTGAGCGACGAGCGGTCGGTGGGCGAGGGCGAGTGGGCGCCGGTGATGCGCGCCTGGCAGGACGGCCGCATCCGCAAGGTGGTGCGCCGGGCCCGCGGCGCGGAGTGGCGCCGCGCGGAGAAGCTTCCCGGGATCACCGTCACCGGCAAGACGGCCGAGGTGCGGGTCTTCCCGCCCGTCCCCCTCGACGGCTGGCCCAAGGAGCTGGCCCGCCTCCAGGTCTCCGGCACCGACCTCGACGACCCCGAGCCGCCGGCCCCGGCGGATCCGTCGGCGCCGGTCCTCTGGCTCAATCCCGACCTCACCATGTCCGCCGGCAAGGCCATGGCCCAGGCCGGTCACGCGGCCCAGCTGGCCTGGTGGGACCTGTCCGACGAGGCCCGCACCACCTGGCGCGACGCCGGCTTCCCCCTCTCCGTGCGCACCGCGGACCCCGCCGACTGGCCCTCCCTGACCAGCAGCGGACTCCCCCTGGTCCGTGACGCCGGCTTCACGGAGATCGCCCCGGGCTCCTGCACGGTGGTGGCGGACCACCGGGCGCTGCACCGCACCGCCTGACCGTCGCTCCCCCGCATGTCACGCCCCGTTGGGCCGGGTGAACATTTCGGCCACCGGGGACGTACGTACCGGTACCGGGGGCCCGCCGAACCTCAAATGTTGCTCTGAAGATGCGGGCCGCGGGGTTCGGGCGGCCGGCGCGGGGCGATACCCCCGTCACGTCCGAGGAAGCGTTCCGGCGGGGGGCCGGGGGAACGGCGGAGGAGGGGACGATGCAGCGACTGGGAACCGGGATCGGCTGGCGGCCGGAGATCGCCGACGCCGTGGAGGCCATGCCCGGCATCGACTGGGTCGAGGTCGTGGCCGAGAACGTGTGCCCCGGTCATCTGCCTGAGTCGCTGCTGCGGCTGCGCGGGCGCGGGGTGACCGTCGTGCCGCACGGCGTCTCGCTGGGCCTCGGCGGGGCCGACCAGCCGGACGAGGCACGGCTGACCGCGCTCGCCGAGCGGGCCGAGGCCCTCGGGGCGCCGCTGGTCACCGAGCACATCGCCTTCGTGCGGGCCGGCGGGGCGCTCACCGCCTCCGAGCGCCTGGAGGCCGGGCACCTGCTGCCCGTGCCGCGCACCCGTGACGCGCTCGACGTGCTGTGCGCGAACATCCGCATCGCCCAGGCCGCCCTGCCCGTGCCGCTCGCCGTGGAGAACATCGCCGCGCTGTTCTCCTGGCCCGGCGAGGAGATGACCGAGGGTCAGTTCCTGTACGAGCTCGCCGACCGCACCGGCGTACGGCTGCTGATCGACGTGGCCAACCTGCACACCAACCACGTCAACCGGGGCGAGGACCCGGCCAAGGCGCTCGCCGAACTCCCCCTGGAGGCCATCGCTTACGTGCATGTCGCGGGCGGCTTCGAGCGGGACGGCGTCTGGCACGACAGCCACGCCCACCCCGTGCCCGAGCCCGTGCTGGACATCCTCACCGACCTCGCCTCGCGCGTCTCCCCGCCCGGCGTGCTGCTGGAGCGGGACGAGAACTTCCCGGAGCCGGACGAGCTGCGCCGGGAGCTGGAGGCCATCGAACGGGCGGTGGCCAAGGGCGCGCGGCAGCGGTACGGGGATGAGGACGGCCCCGAGTCGGCCTCCCCTGCGGGCACTTCGACCGCCGCGCGCACCGAAGACGCAGACGCCGACGCCGACGCTCCGGCAGCCGCCGGCGCCGGATCCGAGGATGCGGCCGTGGCGGGCGCCCGGCAGCGGCTGGCCCTGGAGCAGACGGCGGTGCTGTCCTCCCTCGTCGCCGGGACGCCCGTGCCGGAGGGCTTCGACCGGGCGCGGATGGCGGTGCAGGCGCGGGCGCTCGCCGCCAAGCGGGCCGATGTCGTCGCCAAGGTCGCGCCCGAGCTGCCCGAGATCCTCGGCGACGGCTACCGGCCCGCCTTCCTGGCATACGCCCAGTCGCAGCCGATGACCGGCGGCTACCGGAAGGACGCGCTGGACTTCGCCGGATGGCTGCTGCTGGCCGGGCGGCCCGAGGAACCGCGGGCGCGGCGGGAGCTGCGGGAGTGGTGGCTGGAGCGGTCGGGGCCGAAGCCGCGGTCGCGGCGGCCCACGGTGCGACTGGCCCGGGCGACCCGGCGGGTACTGCTGCGGCGCTGAGCCGCCCCCGGCCGTTCACCCCGATCGGAACGTCACATACCGGCAACACGTCGTCCGGGATGTGAACGGGGCATGGTGCTCGCGTGACCGTGTCGCTTACAAACAACTCATGTTCTGGGTCCTCCTCCTGCTGCTGGCCTGGGCCGTCGCGGGCGTGACGTGCACGCGTCTGTGTCTGGCCGCGGCGCGTGCGGCGGGCACCGGCGGGCCGGCCACGGCGGGCACCGGCCGCCCGGACCGTGATCTGACGCTGTACGAGGCCGCGTTCCTGTCCGGCGGGCCCCGCCGGGTCGCCGATGTCACCCTGGTGGCGATGGCGCGTCAGCGCAGGCTGCTGCTGGCCCGCACGGGGTGGGCGACGGTGGTGGATCCCCGCGGGCGGGACGAGGTGGAGCGGTCCGTCATAGGGGCGATCGGCCCGGAGGGGCAGGCCCCCATCGCTCCGGTGCGCGCCGCCGCGGCGACGGCGGACGCGGTGCGGAACATAGCCGACCGGCTGGTCAGGGCGGGGCTGGCGGTGCCGGACGGGGAGGGTTCGACGATCGCCGACGCGGTGCGGCAGGTGCGACTGGCGGTGCCGGTGGTGGCCGGACTCGGGGCGGCGGCGCTGCTGATGCCGGTCCCGGCCGGGATGCCGCGCCCGCTGATCGCCCTGTGGTTCGCGCTGCCGCTCATCCTGGCGCTCGGCTGCCTGGCCATCGCGCGGTTCGAGGTGCACCCGTACTCCCGCTGGGCCTCACCGGCCGGGCAGCGGCTGCTCGGTGCGCTGCCCCGGCGCGCCGACGGCACCGCCGACGACCGCACGTATCTGACGTGCGTGGCCGTGCGCGGCATACGGGCGGTCGGCGAACCGGATCTCCGGGCCGCCTTCGCCCACCGCGAGTGGCATCTCGGGCCGGACGACGAGCGGCAGTAGACGCCGGGGGGCTCAGGAGAGGGCTCCGGGGCGGGGCGCACGGGAGTACGGATGCGGGGGGTACGAGAGTTCGGACGGGGCGACATGCGCCGCCGGTGCTTGCCTCGACTGATCATCGATCGAAAACATCCCTTTTATCGCCTGCTGCCGCCGCGCTCCGAAGGGATGCCTCGATGAGAACTGCCGCCGTCCACGCGGCCGCCGGGACCCTGCTGCTCACCGCCCTGG
>NZ_BAAAIZ010000041.1:89982-109212 GCF_039526425.1 Streptomyces thermospinosisporus | reverse complement strand
CCGCCGCCGCTGCCGCTCCCGGCGCGGCCCCGCCCTCCGGGAAGGCACCGGCCGCCGGGCAGGCTCCGGCCCCCGGCGCGGCCGAGGCGCGCGGCGAGGCGGTCGCCGCGCAGCGGGCCGCCTCGGAAGGCATCACGTTCGGCCGGTGCCCCGACGCCGGCGAGCTGCCGGGGAGCATCGAGTGCGGCACCGTGCGCGTCCCGCTGGACTACGCCCGGCCGGACGGCGAGCAGATCCGGCTGACCGTCAGCCGGGTCCGCGCCACGGGCAAGGACCCCGCCAACAGCAAGCATCTGGTCCCCCGTCAGGGCGCCCTGGTCTACAACCCGGGCGGGCCGGGCGCGAGCGGCATGCACTTCCCGCTGGTGAGCCTGCTGCCCGAGTGGAAACGCATCGCCGCCGCCTACGACCTGGTCGGCTACGCCCCGCGCGGGGTGGGCGGTTCGGCCCCGCTGTCCTGCCAGGACCCGAAGTCGTTCTTCGACGGGCCCACCCAGGCGCCCGTGCACCCCTCACCGGCGTACAAGAAGAAGCGCGTCGCGGAGGCCAAGGCGTATGCGCGGGGCTGCGCCGAGCGGGCCGGAGACCGGCTGCGGCAGTACACCTCGCTCAACAACGCCCGGGACCTGGACGTGCTGCGCGCGGCGCTCGGCGAACGGCGGCTGACGTTCGTGGGCGCGTCCTACGGGACGTACTTCGGGGCGCTGTACGCCACGCTGTTCCCCGGTCATGTCCGGCGGATGGTGTTCGACTCGGCGGTCGACCCGGACCCGGCGCAGATCTGGTACCGCAACAACCTCGACCAGTCGGCCGCGTTCGAGGACCGCTGGGCCGCCTTCCGCGAGTGGACCGCCCGTCACCACGAGGTCTACGGGCTCGGCGACACCCCGCGGAAGGTGCAGCGGGCCTACGAGAAGGTGCGCGCCCGGCTGGCCAAGGAACCGGCCGGCGGGAAGGTGGGGCCGGGGCAGCTGCATGCGGCGATGCTGCGGGCCGGGTACTACGACGACTTCTGGCCGTATCGCGCGCACGCCCTGTCGGCGTATCTGAAGGGCGATCCGCAGCCGCTGATCGACCAGGCCGAGCAGCACCCGGAGACGGCGGCCGAGGAGGAGAACGCGCGGGCGGTCTATCTCGCCGTGGAGTGCAACGACGCGCCCTGGCCCACCGACTGGGCGGTGTGGGACCGCGACAACACCCGGCTGGCCCGCCGGGCGCCCTTCGAGACCTGGGACAACGTGTGGATCAATCTGCCCTGCGCCTACTGGCGGGCGCCGCGGCAGCGGCCGTTGGAGGTGCACACGGGCGCCGGTGAGCTGCCGCCGGTGCTGATCCTGGCGGCGGAGCGGGACGCGGCCACCCCGTACGGCGGGGCCCTGGAGCTGCACCGCCGGCTCGCGGGCTCGGCGCTGGTGACCGAGCGGGACGCCGGCACGCATGGCATCGCGGGCGGGGCGAACCCCTGCGTGAACGGGCACTTGGAGGCGTACCTGCTGGAAGGCCGGGTGCCGGGTCGCAGCGCCTCCTGCGCGGCACACCCGGAACCGCGGCCGAGGGCGGCGTCCGGTCAGCCGCGGCCGGACACCCGGGCCGGGAAGGCCGTACCGGTGCGGCCCCTGCCCTGACCCACGCCCCGAGCGTCACGTGCGAGCGCCGGCCGGTACGGATCCGCGGGGCGGAACCGTACCGGCCGGCGCCCCGTGCGTCAGGCCAGATCGGCCACGAGTTCGGCGATGTCCTTGCGGCGGCCGGTGAAGAAGGGGATCTCCTCGCGGACGTGCATCCGGGCCTCCGAGCCGCGCAGGTGACGCATCAGGTCCACGATGCGGTGCAGCTCGTCGGCCTCGAAGGCGAGGATCCACTCGTAGTCGCCGAGGCTGAAGGAAGCGACCGTGTTGGCGCGCACGTCGGGGAAGCCGCGGGCCATCTTGCCGTGGTCGGCGAGCATGCGGCGGCGGTCCTCGTCCGGCAGCAGGTACCAGTCGTAGGAGCGCACGAAGGGGTAGACGCTGACGTAGGCGCGGGGCGTCTCGTCGGCGAGGAACGCCGGGATGTGCGAGCGGTTGAACTCGGCCGGGCGGTGCAGCGCCATGTTGGACCAGACCGGCGTGAGGGAGCGGCCCAGCTTGGTGCGACGGAAGCGGTTGTACGCCTCCTGCAGCAGGTCGGAGGTCTCCGCGTGCCACCAGATCATGAGGTCGGCGTCCGCGCGCAGGCCCGACACGTCGTAGGTGCCGCGGATCGTGATGTCCTTGGCGGCGAGCTGGTCGAACAGCTCCTGGACCTCCTCGGCGTACCCGCCGCGGTCCTCCGGCAGCACGTCCTTCAGCTTGAAGACGGACCAGAGGGTGTAGCGGATGACCTCGTTGAGGTCCTTGGCCAGCTTGCCCTTGTTCGGGATCCGGTCGGGGGCGGGGGTGGTGGCGTCGTCACTCATGTCCCTTATTCTCCTGCTCCTCCGTGAAGGCTCTGCACCGGGTGGGCGGTGAGCTCCCGCACCGCGTCCAGGTCGCCGTGGATCTGGTCGGCGGCGGCATAGGCGCTCGCGATGCAGGCGGGGATGCCGACGCCGTCGTAGGCCGCGCCGCACACGGCCAGGCCGGGGAGCTTCGCGACGTGGTCGCGGATGCGGGCGACGCGGGCGTGATGGCCGACCGGGTACTGGGGAAGTCCGTCCTGCCAGCGGGTGACGCGGGCGGCGACGGGGGCGGCGTCGAGGCCGGTGGCCGCCGCGAGGTCGCGCCGGGAGACGGCCACCAGTTCGGTGTCGTCCCGGCCGAGGATCTCCGTCTCGCCGTGCCGGCCCACCGAGGTGCGCACCACCACCAGGCCCGGGTTCTCCTCGGCGATCCAGCCCCACTTGCCGGAGGCGAAGGTGGCCGCCTTGATGGTGCGGCCGTCGACCGGCGGCACCAGGAAGCCGCTGCCCTCGGGGAGCGCGGTCTCCGCGCGGCGGTAGGCCAGGGTGATCAGCGCCATGGAGGCGTACTCGACGGTGTCCAGCTCGGCGGCGGCGCCGGGCGCCTCCGCGCGCAGCAGCCGGGCGGCCGCCGGGGCGGGCAGGGCGACGACGACCGCGTCGGCGTGCAGTTCGCGCCCGCCGGCGACGATCCGCCAGCCGCCGGACCGCCGGGTGTCCCCGGTGTCGCCGGGCGCCCCCGTCCCGTGGCCCGGCTGCGGTGTCCTGCGCAGCTCCGTCACCGGCGTCCCGGTCAGGATCCGTCCGCCGCGGGCCCGCACGGACTCGGCCACCGCGAGCGGCAGGGAGCCGATGCCGCCGCGGATGCCCATGAACACCGGGCCGGCGGCGGGCGCCTGGGCCGCCCGCTCCTGGATCCGGCGGACCGCCTCGGTCAGGGAGGTGTGGGTGCGGGCGGCCTCGAACAGCTGCGGCACGGCCGAGCGCATCGAGATGCGGTACGCGTCGCCCGCGTACACCCCGCCCAGCAGGGGCTCCACCAGCCGGTCGACCACTTCCCGGCCGACCCGCGCGGCCACGTACTCGCCCACCGCCACGTCGTCGCCGACCTCGGTGCGCGGCAGCTCGGCGTCCCGCTCGATCCGGGCGAGCCCCTCCTCGGAGAGCACACCGGCGAGGGCGGAGGCGGTGCCGGGGACGCCCATGACATGGCCCTTGGGCATGGGGCGCAGGGCGCCGCGGGTCCACAGCGAGGCCGTGGCGGTCGCCGGGGGCTGGAGGTTCCCGGCGAGCCCCACCTCGCGGGCGAGACCGACCGCCTCGGGACGGCGGGCCAGCAGCGACTCGGCGCCGAGGTCGACGCGCGCTCCGGCGATCTCGCCGGGCAGCAGCTTGCCGCCCACCCGCTCCGCGGCCTCCAGCACCGTCACCCGTGCCCCGCGCTGCAGCAGCCGGTGCGCGGCCGCCAGTCCCGCGATCCCGGCTCCGAGGACGACGACATGCCGCTGCCCCGCGCCGGCGGACGCGCCGGCGCCGGTGGGTGATCCGTTCATGGCTCCACCTTCTCAGACGCCTGGGTCCCGGCCGCCAGGGCCATGTGGCCCTGCCGAGTCCCTACCGTGACCGCATCGGGACCGCCCGGCGCGAACGTCCGGCAGCACGGCGGCGTCGTAGAGACGTCAGTGATCACCGACCCAGGGGACGAGCCCATGCGCACACGACGATCCGTACGACCGGCCCACGCCCTGGCCGGTGTCCTGCTGGCCGCGGCACTCGCGCTGACCGGCTGCGCCGGCGCCAACGACGACAGCGGCGGCAAGTCCGCAGCGCGGGACGACCGGGGCGCGGCGGCGCCGGAGGGCGCCGGGCAGGGCGCCTCCGGCGCGGACGGGGCGCGGGCGACCGCACCCCCGGCGGCGCCCCCGAAGCAGATCGCCGCCCACGTCATCCGCACCGCCGAGCTCACCGTGCAGGTCAAGGACACCCGCGCGGCCCTGGCCGAGGCCCGCACCGCCACCGAGAACGCGGGCGGCTACGTCGGCGACGAGACCACCAGCCGGGACGCGCGGGGCCACGGCCGCACACGGGTGGTGCTGCGCGTACCCGCCGAGAAGTACGAGGAGGTCCTGGCCGACCTGGAGGGCACGGGCAGGCTCGTGCGGCGCGAGGCGAAGGCCGAGGACGTCTCCGGCCAGGTGGTCGACGTGGAGAGCCGCATCAAGTCGCAGCGCGCCAGTGTCGCCCGCATCCGCGAGCTGATGGACCGGGCCACCAAGCTCAGCGACGTCGTCACCCTGGAGGGCGAACTGAGCTCCCGGCAGGCCGATCTGGAGGCCCTGCTCGCCCGGCAGAAGTCCCTGAAGGACCGCACCAGCCTGGCCACCATCACCCTCACCCTGTCCGAGAAGCCGGTGAAGAAGGCGGAGGAGAAGGACGAGGATCCCGGCTTCCTGGACGCGCTCGCGGGCGGCTGGGACGCGTTCGTGACCATGCTGCGCTGGATCGTGGTGGCCGTCGGCGCGGTGCTGCCGTTCGCCGCGCTGCTCGTCCTGCTGATCCTGCTGTGGCGGAAGGTCGTACGCCCCCGCCTGCCGCAGCCCGCGCCCGCGGCGGCGGTCCCCGGCCCGCGCCCCGCCGGTCCCGCCGGCCCCGCCGCTCCTTCCATGCCCGCCGGGAGCGCCCAGAGCGTCCAGAGTGCTCAGAGTGCTCAGAGCGCTCAGAGCACCGAGGGCACTGAGGGCACTGCGAGCACGAAAGCGGAGAAGGACGGCGACTGAACGAAGCACGGCGACGGAACGGGTCCCCGGCATGCCCCGCCCCCGTAGCGTGTTCGCATGAGCGTGAGCGAGAGCGAGCCGGACGGTGCGAGGGCGAGGGAACGCCTGGTGGTGATCGGCGGGGACGCCGCGGGGATGTCCGCGGCGTCCCAGGCCCGCCGCCTCAAGGGGCCGGACGAGCTGGAGATCGTGGCCTTCGAACGCGGCCACTTCACCTCCTACTCGGCCTGCGGCATCCCGTACTGGGTGAGCGGGGCCGTCCCCGAGCGGGACGCCCTGATCGCCCGCACGCCCGAGGAGCACCGCGCCCGGGGCATCGGTCTGCGGCTGCGCACCGAGGTCACCGAGATCGACGTGGCCCGGCAGCGGGTCCGCGCGCGGGACACCGGCTCCGGAGCCGAGTCCTGGACGTCGTACGACAAGCTCGTGATCGCGACCGGCGCCCGGCCCCTGCGCCCTGAGCTGCCCGGCATGGACGCGCCGGGCGTGCACGGCGTGCAGACCCTGGACGACGGGCAGGCCCTGCTGGACACGCTGTCGCGCACCCGGGGCCGCCGCGCGGTGGTGGTCGGCGCCGGGTACATCGGCGTGGAGATGGCCGAGGCCATGCTCCGGCGCGGCTACGAGGTGACGGTCGTCCACCGCGGCGAGGAGCCCATGACCACCCTCGACCCCGACATGGGGCGCCTGGTGCGCGAGGCGATGGAGGGCATGGGCGTCACCATGGTGAACGGCGCGGAGGTCACCAAGGTGCTCACCGGGGACGACGGCCGGGTGCGCGCGGTCGGCACCGAGGACGCCGAGTTCCCGGCGGACGTGGTCGTCCTGGGCATCGGCGCACGCCCCGAGACCACCCTGGCTCGCGCGGCCGGGCTTCCGCTCGGCGCTCACGGCGGGCTGCTCACCGACCGGTCGATGCGGGTCCGCGGGCACGAGAACATCTGGGCGGGCGGCGACTGCGTCGAGGTGCTGGACCTGGTGCTGGGCCAGGAGCGGTACATCCCGCTCGGCACCCACGCCAACAAACAGGGCCAGATCATCGGCGCCAATCTGGCCGGCGGCTACGCCACCTTCCCCGGCGTGGTCGGCACCGCGGTCAGCAAGGTCTGCGACCTGGAGATCGCGCGCACCGGCCTGCGCGAGAAGGACGCGCGCCGGGCGGGCCTGCAGTACGTCACCGCCACCATCGAGTCGACCAGCCGGGCGGGCTACTACCCGAACGCCTCCCCCATGACGGTGAAAATGCTGGCCGAGCGCCGCACCGGACGGCTGCTGGGCGTCCAGATCGTCGGCCGGGAGGGCGCGGGCAAGCGGGTGGACATCGCGGCCGTCGCCCTCACCGCGGGCCTGACGGTGGACCGGATGACCACCCTGGACCTCGGCTACGCCCCGCCGTTCTCCCCGGTCTGGGACCCGGTGCTGGTGGCAGCCCGCAAGGCGTCACGAGCGGTCGAGCAGCAGCGCTGAGGCGTGCCCCCAGCATCACCCAGGCGTGCCCCCAGCATCACCCAGGCGCGCCCCCAGCATCACTGAGGTGTGCACACAGCATCACTGAGGTGTGCACACAGCATCACTGAGGTGTGCCCCGGACCCCGCCCGGGCCCGCACCGCAGGGGAGGGCTCAGCTCGCCCCCGTCGACCCGGTGCCCGCGGGCCTCAGCTCGCCCCGTTGACCCGGTCGATGGCCTGCCGGGCCCCCGGCAGCGAGGAGACCGACCCGCTGGACGGGACCGCCGCGGGCGGCTGCTCCCCGGCCGGCTTGGCGTGCGCGGCGGTGGTGCGGATCGAGCGCAGCCGGTGGCTCACCGCCTCGTCCAAGGTCACCGCCCGGTGGGTCTGGGCGGCCAGCCGCCCCGCCTCCTGACCCAGCCGGGCCACGTCCTCCCACGGCAGCCGCACCACGAGCCTGAGCTCGGCCTCCCCGTCCGGCGTCGCCTGCACCGCAGGGGTCACTCGCTCGTCCATCGCCTGTTCCTCACGTCGGCCCCGCGGCCCCTTCCCCGCGCCGCGGGCGGTTGACGTGAGATACGCACGGCCGGCCGTCGGTGTTCACCGGGGCCCGCACCGGGCACAAGTCACTTCGTGGTCATCCCCGTCCATGATGTGAACCCCGCGCGCCGCACCCCCTGGGTGACGTACGCGCTCATCGCCGCGAACTTCATCGTCTTCTTGGTCCTCACGCCGGGCGTCGCCGGCTCCCTCACCGGGGAGAGCAGCCTGGCCCAGCTCTGCGACCTCCAGGCGTTCCTGGAGCGCTACGCCGTGGTGCCCCAGGAGCTGATCCACCACCAAAGGCCGCGCCTGGTGCCGACGGGCGACGTGGGCGTCGGCCCGCAGGGACCGGGCTGTGTGGTCGCCCCGCCGGGCTACGAGAAGTCGCCCGAGCTGAGCGTGCTCACCGCGATGTTCCTGCACGGCGGCTGGCTGCACCTGCTGGGCAACATGCTCTTCCTGTGGATCTTCGGCGACAACGTCGAGGACCGCATGGGGCACATCCGCTACCTGCTCTTCTACCTGGTGTGCGGTTACGTGGCCACCTACGCCTTCGCCCTGGTGTACGCGGATTCCGGCGAGCCGCTGATCGGCGCCTCCGGGGCGGTCGCCGGGGTCCTCGGCGCCTACCTGGTCCTCTATCCGAAGGCCAGGGTGTGGGTGCTGGTGCCCTTCCTGATCTTCCTGCCGCTGCGGCTGCCCGCCTGGCTGGTGCTGGGCTCCTGGTTCGTCCTCCAGGCGGTGTACTCCTCCGGCGCCGGCGTCTCGGCGGCCGGCACCGTGGCCTACCTGGCCCATGTCGCCGGCTTCGCCGCCGGCATGCTGATCGCCTGGCCCCTCCGCCCGGGAACGTCCCCAACCCACCCCCCGGACCACCCGCTCTACGGCCGGCAGGCCCGGTGGACCTGGTAGCCCGTCACCCGGATGTCTCACCCGCCGGGCCGGACCGGCTCCGGCTCGGCGGGGGCCCGGCGGGTGCCGCGGATGACTCCGACGGACGCGACGACGACGGCCGCCAGGCCCAGCGTCTGCAGCGGGGAGATGATCTCGTGCAGGACCAGCAGGGCGACCAGCGCGCCGATCGCCGGCTCCACGCTGAGCAGCACCCCGAAGACCAGCGCGGACACCCGGCGCAACGTCTCCGTCTCGCAGGTGCAGGGCACCAGCGACGACAGCATCGCCACGCCGAACCCGAGGGCGAGCACCACCGGGTCGGCCAGCGCGGAGCCGCCCTCGACCAGCCCGGCGGGCAGCACGCAGAGCGTGCCGAAGGCCATCGCGAGCGCGAGCCCTCCCCCGCCGGGCAGCAGGGCGCCGACCCGCGCCGACAGGGGCACGTAGGCGCCCCAGAAGACCGCGCAGACCAGCGCGATCAGCAGTCCGGAGAGGCCGGCTGCGCCGCCCTGCCGGCCCAGCAGCGTGAGGCCGGCGCCGCCACGGTGAGCGGTCCGGCCATGCCGACGGTCAGGGCCACTCCGACCGGCATCCGGGCCATCGCCAGGCAGAAGCAGAGGTTCATGCCGGTGGTCAGCGCGCGGTGCGGGTGTGGACGTACTCCACGAGGCGGGTCAGGGCGTCCGGGTCGGTGGACGGCATCACGCCGTGGCCGAGGTTGAAGACGTGGCCCTCCAGGCCGGCCGCGGAGTCCAGGACCTCCTGGGCCTTGGCCTCGACGGCCTCGCGGCCGGCGAAGAGCACGGTCGGGTCGAGGTTGCCCTGGAGCGCCTTGCCGGGGCCGACGCGGCGGGCGGCCTCGTCCAGCGGGACGCGCCAGTCGACGCCGACGACGTCCGCGCCGGCCTCGCCCATCAGGCCCAGCAGCTCGCCGGTGCCGACGCCGAAGTGGATGCGCGGGACGCCGTAGCCGGCGACGGCCTCGAAGACCTTCGCGGAGGCGGGCAGCACCGAGCGCCGGTAGTCGGCGGGAGCGAGCGCGCCGGCCCAGGAGTCGAAGAGCTGGACGGCGGAGGCGCCGGCCTCGATCTGCACCTTGAGGAAGGCGGCCGTGATGTCGGCGAGGCGGTCCAGCAGGTCGGCCCACAGCTCGGGGTCGCCGAACATCATCGCCTTGGCGTTCTCGTAGGTGCGGGACGGGCCGCCCTCGACCAGGTAGCTCGCGAGGGTGAAGGGGGCGCCGGCGAAACCGATCAGCGGGGTGGAGCCCAGCTCGCGGGTGAGCATGCCGACGGCCTCGGTGACGTAGGAGACGTCCTCCGGGGTGAGGTCGCGCAGGCGGGCCAGGTCGTCGCGGGTGCGCACCGGCTGCTCGACGACCGGGCCGACGCCCGGCTTGATGTCGAGGCCGATGCCGATCGCCTTGAGCGGGACGACGATGTCGCTGAAGTAGATCGCCGCGTCGACGCCGTGCCGGCGCACCGGCTGGAGGGTGATCTCGGTGACCAGGTCCGGCCGCATGCAGGACTCCAGCATGCCGATGCCCTGGCGCACCTTGCGGTACTCCGGCAGTGAGCGCCCGGCCTGCCGCATGAACCACACCGGGGTGTGCGGCACGGGCTCGCGCCTGCACGCCTTGAGGAAGGCGCTGTCGTACGTGGGGTTGGCTCGCTGGCCCGTCGGGCTGGTGTTGGCACTCACACCGGCAAGTCTCCCACGGGCCGCGCACGGCCTCCGGACGACCCCGGCCTGTCCCCCACGGCCCGCGCTCGGCCTCCGTCCGTCTCCGACGGCTCGCGGACGGCCCCGGCCCGTCCCCCAGCCCGCGCACGGCCCCGGCCCGCGGGGCAGCATGGGGAGACAGGGGTGGTGTCCCTCCCTGCACCGGGGCGCGGTTCCGCTTAATCTTCCCCGCATGGCTGCGGCTCAGGGACGACTGTCGGACGGCGCTGGCGGAATGGACGAACCGAAGGACACCGGGGAGGACCCGGATCAGGGGGGTGCGGCCCCGTTGCCCTTCCGGGCCGCGGTGGACGCGTTGCGGAGCGCGCGGCTGCGGCCGCAGATCGAGGTGGAGCCGACCCGCCCGCCCAAGCGGCTGGCGCCGTTCGCGTACGCGCTGGAGGCGGCGGTCGTCGACGGCGACCAGGATCTGGCCGACGGGCGGCTGGTGCTGCTGTACGACCCGGCCGGGCACGACGCCTGGCGGGGCACGTTCCGGCTGGTGACGCTGGTGCGGGCGGAGCTGGAGCCGGAGATGGCGGCGGATCCGCTGCTGCCGGACGTGTGCTGGTCGTGGCTGACCGGGGCGCTGGCGGCGCGCGGTCTGGCGTACGGGGAGCCGAGCGGGACGGTGACGCGGGCCAGCTCGCACTACTTCGGTGGCCTGGCGGAGCGTCCGTCGGCCTCGCAGATCGAGATCCGGGCCTCCTGGACGCCCCGCGAGGGGCTGGGCGGGGTGCCGGACACGGCCGCTCACCTGGTGTCCTGGTGCGATCTGCTGGCGCAGGTGGCGGGGCTGCCGCCGGCCGGTCCGGGGGACGCGTCGGTGGTGACGCTGCCGCAGCGCCGGGGGCCGCAGTCGCGCTGAGCAGCCGTGGTCGGGGCGTCGGGGCACTGTGCCGCCGTTCAGGGGAATCACTTTGTCGATACGGCCACTTTCGTAAGCGTTGCGACGCCTACCGAAACCGTTCGATCTTCGAATGATCGATCGCGTGTCCGAATTGCACGAATTGTTACTCACCGATTCGTGATCATTCTCTAAAGGACACCCGGTTTGCTGCCGAAGACGACTGTGACCTTGAAAGCACGGTTCGTCCCGGCTTCACCCCCACGAGCCGGCCCCGTCCCGCACCCCAGGAGGCCTGGTGTCCGTTCTCCTCGAGCAGCCCGCAAGCCTGGTCGCCTACCGCCCGAACAAGCCGACCGCCATGGTGGTCGTGGCCGACCCGCGTGTCCGCTCCACCGTCACCCGACACCTCTGGGCGCTCGGTGTGCGCGATGTCATCGAGGCCTCGTCCGTCGCGGAGGCCCGCCCCCGCATCGGCAACCCGCGTGACATCTGCGTCGCCGAAGTCCATCTGCCGGACGGTTCCGGCCTCACCCTGCTGTCCGAGACCCGTGCCGCCGGCTGGCCCAACGGGCTCGCCCTGTCCGCCGCCGACGACATCGGCGCGGTGCGCAACGCCCTCGCCGGCGGAGTGAAGGGCTACGTCGTCACCGGCACCCGCACCAACCTCGGGCTGCCCACCCGGCCCGGCGCCGCCCCCATCGGTGCCGCGGCCGCCCGGCTGCACCGCCGTCCCCCGGGTGCCCCGAGCCACCCGGGCGGCTACCGCGAGCTGTCCGGCCGTGAGGTCGAGGTGCTGCGGCTGGTGGCGGAGGGCCAGTCGAACAAGGCGATCGGCGTCTCCATGGGCCTGTCCGCGCTGACCGTCAAGAGCCACCTCGCCCGCATCGCCCGCAAGCTCGGCACGGGTGACCGGGCCGGGATGGTCGCGGTGGCCCTGCGGACCGGCATCATCCACTGACCGCCGCCGTGCCGCTCCCGCTGCCCCTTCCCCTGCCGAGGCACCTGCCGGTCCATGCGCCGGGCCATCCGCCGGGCCATCCGCCGGGCCATCCGCCGGGCCATCCGCCGGGCCATCCGCCGGGCCATCCGCCGGGCCATCCGCCGGGCCATCTGCCGGATCACCCGCCGGTCCGTCCTCCGGCCTGACCGGAATACGACCCTCCCCCGCCCGTCGACGGAACGTTCCGTCGGCGGGCGGCTTCATGACCCGGATACTCTTGACATGTGACCGACGCCCACGACACCGCAGCAGACACATCACTGCGAACCACCGGAGGCGCTCCTCCGGACGAGGACGGATCTTCTGCTACGGAGGCGCCGATCCCCTTGCTGGAGCCCCGCGACGGCATTCCGCCGGTGATCGCGGACGAGGCCAGCCTCGCCGAGGTGATCGCCGCCTTCGCCTCCGGCACCGGCCCCGTCGCCGTCGACGCGGAGCGTGCCTCCGGCTACCGCTACGGCCAGCGCGCCTATCTGGTGCAGCTGCGCCGCGAGGGCGCCGGTACCGCGCTGATCGACCCCATCGCCTGCCCCGACCTCTCCGGTCTGGGCGAGGCGCTGTCCGGGACCGAGTGGGTGCTGCACGCCGCCACGCAGGACCTGCCCTGCCTGCGCGAGATAGGGATGGTGCCCACCCGCCTCTTCGACACCGAGCTGGCCGGACGCCTCGCCGGGTTCCCCCGGGTCGGCCTCGGCGCCATGGTGGAGAACGTGCTCGGCTACGTCCTGGAGAAGGGCCACTCCGCCGTCGACTGGTCCACCCGGCCGCTCCCCGAGCCCTGGCTGCGCTACGCCGCGCTCGACGTGGAGCTGCTGGTCGACCTGCGGGACGCGCTGGAGAAGGAGCTCGACCGGCAGGGCAAGCTGCAGTGGGCCCGGCAGGAATTCGACGCGATCGCCTCCGCGCCGCCGCCCGAGCCGCGCAAGGAGCCCTGGCGGCGCACCTCCGGCATGCACAAGGTGCGCCGGCGCCGGCAGATGGCGGTGGTGCGGGAGCTGTGGCTGACCCGGGACCGGATCGCCCAGCGCCGGGACGTCTCGCCGGGCAAGGTGCTCTCCGACGCGGCGATCGTCGAGGCGGCGCTGGCGATGCCCGCGGACACGCGGGCGCTGGCCGCGCTGAACGGCTTCGGGCAGCGGGTGAGCCGCCGCCAGCTGGAGCAGTGGCAGGCGGCGGTCGACCGGGCGCGGGCGCTGAGCGAGTCCCGGCTGCCGCAGCCGGGGCAGCCGGTGACGGGGCCCCCGCCGCCGCGTGCCTGGGCCGACAAGGACCCGGCCGCCGCGGCCCGCCTCACGGCGGCGAAGGCCGGCGTCACCAAGTTGGCTGAGCAACTGAACATGCCCCAGGAGAACCTCATCACCCCGGACACGGTCCGGCGCGTCTGCTGGGAGCCTCCGGCGGTCGTCACCGCCGACTCCGTCGCCGCCGCCCTCACCTCCCACGGCGCCCGTCCGTGGCAGGTGGAACTGGTCACCCCGGTACTGCTGGAGGCATTGGCCAAGTCCGCCTAGGGCAACTGACGGGCGACGCGACTGCACCAACCCCCAGGGGCGCGGGGAACTGCGCGACCAGCCCCCGCGCACCCGCACCCGGCGTGCGACGGAAAGCCGCCTCACGGCGCCATCTCGTACGCCCCCGACAGGGATTCGACGCGCTGCCAAACTCGGGCGGAGCGGGACTCGTCAACCGCCGGGCGGCGGACCGCTCCCAGGGCCCAGTGCTGCTGTGCCTCCGTCGCCGAGTCCTTGCCGTGGAGTTCGACCGCGTGCGCGGAGAAGTCGCGGATGAGGACGGCGAAGAGCTCGTCGAGGACGTCCTCGTCGAGGGACGTCAGGGCCGCCTGCTCGAGGATCAGCTGGGCGTGCACGACGAGGGCGAAGAGCTGGCCGACGGCGAGCAGCAGGTCCAGGTCCTTGCTCTGCTCCTCGTCCGGCGCCGCCGTGGTGACGAACTCGCACAGCGCGTCCGCCTGCTCCCGGAAGCGGGCGACGTTGGGCAGGTGCGCGTACGTGTCGAAGGCGGTGCGCCAGTCGTGGAAGCGGATGGAGCCGAGGCCGCGGGCCGGGCCCTGCCGGAAGAGGAAGTCGTCGTCGGCCGCGTCCAGGCGGGTCGGCACGGGCGGGTACTCGGCCGGGTTCAGCAGGTGGTTGCGCATGAACTTGAGGATCAGCGCCAGGTTGACGTGGACCGTGCCCTCCAGCTTCGGCAGCCCGCGGATCTCGACGGCGGCCTGGGCGAAGTAGTTGTCCTTCTCGAAGCCCTTGGCGGCGATGACGTCCCACATCAGGTCGATGACCTTCTCGCCCTCGGTGGTGACCTTCATCTTGGTCATCGGGTTGAAAAGGAGATAGCGGCGGTCCTCGGGGCCGGCGGAGCGGAAGTAGTCGACGGCCCGGTCGCTGAACAGCTTCATGCCGACCAGCCGCACGTAGGCGTCGGTCAGCTCGCGGCGGACGTGCGGAAAGGCGGTGACGGGGCGGCCGTAGAGGATCCGGTTGTGGGCGTGGGTGACCGCCTCGTACATCGCGTGCTCGCAGATGCCGATGGAGGCGGTGCACAGGTTGAACTTGCCGACGTTGACGGTGTTGAGCGCGGCGTCGAAGGCGGCGCGGCCGGTGTGCAGCACGTCCTCGGCGCGGACCGGGTAGTTCTCCAGCCGGAACTCGCTGACGTACTTGGAGGAGTCGACGACGTTCTTCACCAGGTGGTACGCGGGGTGGCGGCTGTCGGCGGCGAAGAAGACGTAGCCGTCGGGGCCCTCGACGTCGGTGCGGCGGCCGAAGACGGAGACCAGTCCGGCGGCGTTGCCGTTGCCGATGTAGTACTTGGAGCCGTTCGCGGTGAAGCCGCCCTGCCCGTCGGGCTCGAGGAGCATGTCGGTGGAGTAGATGTCGGCGCCGTGCGCCTTCTCGGACAGGCCGAAGGCGAACACCTCGCCCTGGTCGAGGAGTTCGGCGGCGCGGGCGCGGGCGGCTGCGTTGTCGCTCTGCCAGACCGGGCCGAGGCCGAGGATGGTGACCTGCCAGGCGTACCAGTAGTCGAGCCCGTAGAAGCCGAGTATCTCGTTGAGGGCGGCGATCCGGGCGGTGTCCCAGCGCTTGTGCTCGTCGCCCTCACCGGCGGCAGAGGCGGGGGTGAGGAAGGTGGCGAAGAGGTTCTCCTTGGCGGCGAAGGCGAGGAAGTCCGCCAGCCAGGCGCGGGAGCGGTAGTCCTCGATGAGCCTGCGCTTGCCGCGCTCCTCGAACCAGTCGACCGTGGCGCGCAGCAGCCGCCGGGTCTCGGGGTCGAAGTGGGCCGGGTCGTAGGTGCGCGGGTTGAACAGCAGCGGGTCCGTCATCGTCGATCGCCTTTCCGGCGTGAGGGTCGAGGTGGAAGTGAACGAACAGGTGAACGGGCAGACGAGCGGGTGAGGCGTCAGGTCCGGGGGTCCGGGTCGTCGCCGAGGCGGCGCAGCGTGGCCAGGACGTCGTCGAGCCAGGCGAGGGTCATGCGCTCGTAGGCGATGCCGCCGCGGAGCACGACATGCTGGAGCTCCCGGCCGGGGTCGGTGCCGGCCGGTGCGCCGGGGCCGGTGAAGTCGCGCTGTTCGCCGGCCAGGTAGTGCGCGAGCCGTTCGCTGTGGGCGGCCCGGTGGCGCTCGACCTCGGCGATCAGTGCGGCGGGGTCGTCGAAGGCGGCGCCGCGGATCTTCACGGCGAGTTCGTGCCGGATGCTCTCGGGCTCGCTCGGCTCGTGCAGCCACCGGGCGAGGGCCTCGCGTCCGGCGGCGGAGACGGAGTACTCCTTCTTGTCCGGGCGGCCCTCCTGGGGCACCTCGCGCACATCGATCCAGCCGTCGGTCTCCATGCGCTTGAGCACGCGGTAGATCTGCTGGTGGGTGGCGGTCCAGAAGTGGCCGATGGACCGCTCGAAGCGCCGGGACAGCTCGTAGCCGGAGCCCGGCTTCTCCAGCAGGGAGACGAGGATCGCGTGTTCGAGGGCCATGCCACGATGCTCTATGCAACTCGTTGCATAGACAAGCCTTCCCCGGTGAGACACGGCTCACCGCGACGCACCCCAGGACTTGGCGGCACTCCGCCGAACCGGTGCTTCCGTGTGACCTTCGCCGCTCGTTCGCCCAGGGGTGGGCAGCCACGTTACTCATAAGTAGCATGATGCTTAAGCAAGCGCTCAGCATCCCGTACCTGGAGGAGAGCCATCGTGCCTCGTACCGTCAGGGACGTCGTCTTCGTCGACGGCGTCCGCACCCCGTTCGGCAAGGCGGGCCCGAAGGGCATCTACCACGAGACCCGTGCCGACGACCTCGTCGTCAAGGCCATCCGGGAGCTGCTGCGCCGCAACCCCGGTCTCGACCCGAAGGAGATCGACGAGGTCGCCATCGCCGCGACCACCCAGATCGGTGACCAGGGCCTGACCATCGGCCGCACCGCCGGGATCCTCGCCGGTCTGCCGCAGTCCGTGCCGGGCTACTCCATCGACCGCATGTGCGCCGGTGCCCTGACCGCCGTGACCACGGTGGCCGGCTCCGTCGCCTTCGGGGCGTACGACGTCGCCATCGCCGGCGGTGTCGAGCACATGGGCCGCCACCCGATGGGCGAGGGTGTGGACCCCAACCCGCGCTTCGTCTCCGAGAAGCTGGTCGACGAGTCCGCCCTGTTCATGGGCATGACCGCGGAGAACCTGCACGACCGGTACCCGCAGATCACCAAGCTGCGCGCCGACCAGTACGCGGTGCGCTCCCAGGAGAAGGCCGCCAAGGCGTACGCCAACGGCAAGATCCAGGCCGACCTGGTGCCGATCTCGGTGCGCCGCACCAACCCCGAGGGCGGCGAGACCGGCTGGGGCCTGGTCACCGCCGACGAGCCGATGCGCCCGGGCACCACCCTGGAGAACCTGGCGAACCTCAAGACGCCGTTCCGCGTCCACGGCCGGGTCACCGCGGGCAACGCGGCCGGCCTGAACGACGGCGCCACGGCCTCGATCATCGCCTCCGAGGACTTCGCCCGCGAGCACGGCCTGCCGGTCAAGATGCGCCTGGTCTCCTACGCCTTCGCCGGCGTCGAGCCCGAGGTCATGGGCTACGGCCCGATCCCGGCCACGGAGAAGGCGCTCGCCCAGGCGGGCCTGTCCATCTCCGACATCGGCCTGTTCGAGATCAACGAGGCCTTCGCCGTGCAGGTGCTGGCCTTCCTCGACCACTACGGCATCGCCGACGACGACGAGCGCGTCAACCAGTACGGCGGCGCCATCGCCTTCGGCCACCCGCTCGCCTCCTCCGGCGTCCGCCTGATGACGCAGCTGGCCCGCCAGTTCGAGGAGCAGCCGCACGTCCGCTACGGCCTGACCACCATGTGCGTGGGCTTCGGCATGGGCGCGACGGTCATCTGGGAGAACCCGCACTTCGACGGAGGCAACAAGTGAGCACCACCGCTGAGCTGTTGAAGGGTGCGGCCGAGCTGTTCCCGGACGAGGTCGTCACCCAGGCGCACGTGCGCCACTTCGACCTGCCGCTGGGCGCCGGGCGCTTCGCCCTGATCACCCTGGACAACGGGCTGGACCACACCAAGCCCACCACCTTCGGCCCCCAGTCGCTGGCGAACCTCAACGCCGCCGTCGACCAGGTGGAGAAGGAGGCCGCGGACGGCGAGATCGCCGGCGTCGGCATCACCGGCAAGCCGTTCATCTTCGCCGTCGGCGCCGACCTCAAGGGCGTCGAGCTGCTGAAGCGGCACGAGGACGCGCTGGCCATCGGCAAGGGCGGCCACGAGGTCTTCAAGCGGCTCTCCAAGCTCGCCGTGCCGACCTTCGCCTACTACAACGGCGCCGCCATGGGCGGTGGCGTCGAGGTCGGTCTGCACTGCACCTACCGCACGGTGTCCGCCGCCATCCCCGCCTTCTCGCTGCCCGAGGTCTTCCTCGGCCTGGTGCCCGGCTGGGGCGGCTGCACCCTGCTGCCGAACCTGATCGGCGCCGACAAGGCCGTCTCGGTCATCATCGAGAACAGCCTCAACCAGAACAAGCAGCTCAAGGGCAAGCAGGTCTTCGAGCTCGGCATCGCCGACGCGATCTTCGAGGGCGCGGACTTCCTCGAGCAGTCGCTGAACTGGACCGCGAAGGTCCTCAAGGGCGAGATCGAGGTCGAGCGCCCGGTGATCGACCGCGGCGAGGCCTGGGACCAGGCCGTCGAGCGCGGCCGCGCCTTCGCCGACTCGAAGGTGCACGGCGCCGCCCCGGCCGCCTACCGCGCCCTGGACATCATCGCCGCCGCCAAGAACGGCGACCTGCAGCAGGGTTACGACGCCGAGGACAAGGCGCTCGCCGACCTGATCATGGGCGGCGAACTGCGCGCCGGCATCTACGCGTTCAACCTGGTGCAGAAGCGCGGCAAGCGCCCCGCGGGCGCCCCGGACAAGAACCTGGCCCGCCCGGTCACCAAGGTCGGTGTGGTCGGCGCCGGTCTGATGGCCTCGCAGCTGGCGCTGCTGTTCGTGCGCCGCCTGGAGGTGCCGGTCGTGCTGACCGACATCGACCAGGAGCGCATCGACAAGGGCGTCGGCTACGTCCACGCCGAGATCGACAAGCTGCTCGGCAAGGGCCGCATCAACCAGGACAAGGCCAACCGCCTCAAGGCGCTGGTCACCGGTGTCCTGGACAAGGCCGAGGGCTTCGCGGACGCGGACTTCGTGATCGAGGCCGTGTTCGAGGAGATGGGCGTCAAGCAGCAGGTGTTCGCCGAGGTCGAGGCGGTCGCCCCGGAGCACGCGATCCTCGCCACCAACACCTCCTCGCTGTCGGTGTCGGAGATGGCGTCGAAGCTGAAGCACCCCGAGCGGGTCGTCGGCTTCCACTTCTTCAACCCGGTCGCCGTGCTGCCGCTGCTTGAGATCGTCCGCGGTGAGAAGACCGACGACGCGTCGCTCGCGACCGCGTTCGCCGTCGCCAAGAAGCTGAAGAAGACCGCGGTGCTGGTCAAGGACGCCCCGGCGTTCGTCGTGAACCGCATCCTGACCCGCTTCATGGGCGAGATCCAGAACGTCATCGACGAGGGCACCCCGGTGGAGACCGCCGAGAAGGCCGTCGAGCCGCTGGGCCTGCCGATGTCGCCGCTCGTGCTGCTGGAGCTGGTCGGCCCGGCGATCGGTCTGCACGTCTCCGAGACGCTCAACAAGGCGTTCCCGGACCGCTTCAAGGTCTCCCCGAACCTCAAGGCGGTCGTCGAGGCGGGCAAGCGCGGCTTCTACGTCTACGACAGCGGCAAGCCGGAGCTGGACCCGGAGGTCGCCGCGCTGCTGAAGCAGGGCGACACCGTCCTCACCGAGGAGCAGGTGCGCGCCCGCGTGCTGGACGCGGTGGCGCAGGAGATCGGCCTCATGCTCGAGGAGGGCGTGGTCGCCGAGCCGCAGGACATCGACCTGTGCCTGATCACCGGCGCCGGCTGGCCGTTCCACCTGGGCGGCATCACTCCGTACCTGGACCGTGAGGGCGTCTCCGAGCGCGTCAACGGCAAGCGGTTCCTGGCCCCGGGCGTGGCGAGCGTCCCGGCGTAACCGCCGTCCCTGCGAAGGGGGTGGGCCGC
>NZ_BAAAIZ010000041.1:77342-89933 GCF_039526425.1 Streptomyces thermospinosisporus | reverse complement strand
CCCACCCCCTTTCGTCACACAGGTACCGATAGGATCTCCACACCATCCCACCACCTGTTCACACAAGCGTCGTGCCGTTTCGCTGAGGAGTCCCCGTGGCGTCCACCCGCCGCCGCCCACCCCGACGCCGGGTCTGGCCCAAGATACGGCTGCTGCTGATCGTGGCCGTACTCGCCGCAGGCGCCACGGTGACGTACCCGTACTGGAAGCCCTTGTACAAGAAGGCGAATCCGGATCCCCCCGAGCTCCTGGTGCGCTACCGCACCGACACCCCGGCCACGGCGCCCGCGGCCAGGCCCTCGCTCGAGGTCTTCAACAAGACGGACAAGCCGCTGCCGCTCAGCGGTGTCACACTGCGGTACTACTTCACCGCCGACGAGTCCGCCTCGTACGCCTTCAACTGCGTCAACGCCGCCTTCGGCTGCTCGAATCTGGCGGGCCGGGTGGTGGAGATGGACAAACCGGCCGGAAACGCCGACCGGTACCTGGAGATACGGTTCAGCAAGGCGGCGGGCACGCTGAAGCCGGGAGCCAACAGCAAGGGCATCGACCTGCAGCTGTTCCGCACCGACCACAAGAAGCTCGACCAGTCGGACGACCGCTCCTTCGACGCGAAGATGACCAGCTACCGCGAGGCGCAGAAGGTCACCGCGTACAACAAGGGCGTGCTCGCCTGGGGCGAGGAGCCGGACGGCACCAAGCCGGCCGACGACCGGTCGAAGGCGAAGGCGGCCGCGGCCGCCGACCCGGTGCCGGAGGCCCCCGAGGGCGTGCTCTTCGACAACTTCGACTACCACGGCGCCAAGGACCCGGCCCTGTTCAAGCACGGCTGGCTGGTCCGCACCAGCAAGGGCGGCCCCGGCATCGAGAACACCTGGTCGGCCGACGGCGTCACCTTCCCCGGCGACGAGCAGGCCCTGAACTCCGGTCAGGTGCTGCAGCTGCGGGCCAGCACCGACGGCACCGAGGCGGGCACCAAGCAGGCCAGCCTGGGCACCGCCGCGAGCAAGTTCCGCGAGGGGACGTACGCGGCCCGGATCCACTTCAGCGACAAGCCCAGCACCGGTGACAAGGGCGACCACGTCAACCAGACCTTCTACACCATCGGCGGCAAGGGCTCGACCTACAGCGAGCTGGACAACGAGTACATGCCCAACGGCGGCTGGGGCCGCCCCGGGCCCAAGCTCGACACGGTGACCTGGTACGACCACAAGACCAACGACCGCGTCTACCAGACCACCAACAAGAGCCTCGACGCCTGGCACACCGTGATGATCCGGGTGAAGGACGACGTCGTCTCCTACTGGATCGACGGCAAGAAGCTGTTCGTCAGCAGCGGCAAGTACGCCCCGCGCGCGGGGATGTCGGTGAACTTCAACCACTGGTTCATCGACCTGCCGTTCAAGGGCGAGCGGGCCTGGGACATGAAGGTCGACTGGCTCTACTACAACGCGAACGACACCCTCTCGGCGAAGGAAGTCCAGGCCCAGGTCGAGGGCTTCGCCGAGAGCGGCAGGAACTACTTCGACACGGTTCAGGAGTCCTAAGTGGGCAAGAGGCGGGCCAACGCACACGGTCGTGCCGCTGCGAGTGACAGGCCGGTGGTCAGCCGCCGGGCCGCGCTGCTGATGGGCGGAGCGGGCGGTGTGGCGATGGCGGGCGGGGGCGCCTGGCTCGGCAATGTGGCGGCCCAGTCCGTCACCGGCCCGCAGGCGGCCGCCGAGGGGGCCATCGGGGGACTGACCACTCCCCCGCCCTACGCTCCCTCCGGCCGGCGTCCCAAGAACCGCCGGGCCACCTGGTCGCAGCAGTTCCAGGACTCGCACGGCTGGAAGGCCGGCGGCGCGGGCACGGCGTCGGCCGAGGTGAACGACAAGACCCAGTTCGTGCGCGGCACCCAGTCGGTGCGGGTGACCACCAACGGCACCGGCAAGCAGTCCTACGTCCGCAAGACGGGCATGGCCGAGGTGAACGCGACCGGCAAGATGATCCGGCTGCTGTTCCGCGTCGACGACGTGAGCAACCTCGCCAAGATGGTCTTCTACCTGGGCAGCGGCGGGCTGACGAACTACTTCGTCTGGAACTTCCACGTCCACTCCAAGACCGCGGCCAACTATGTGCAGTCCGGTGAGTGGGTGACGGTCCACCTGCAGTGGGCGGACGTCAGCGGCGCGGCCGGCGCGTACAGCATCTCGGCCGCGGGCAAGCCGTCCACCACGGCCGGCTTCACCGACATGTCCTTCGCGGTCTACGACGACGCGGGCGGGCAGGTGACCTACCGGCTCCAGGCCGTGGAGCTGATACCGGACACCACCGACGTCTTCCCCAAGGGCGTCGTCTCCATCACCTTCGACGACTCCCACAAGTCGATCCACGACCTGGCCCGGCCGATCATGGACTCCTTCGGCTTCCCGGGCACCCTCTACAACATCGCCGACGCCATCGGCACCGGGAGCTTCCTGACCGTCGACCAGATGCGGTCCATGCAGAACTTCTCCGGCTGGGAGATGGCCGGGCACTCCTACGCCAACGCGGTGCACACCGCGAGCTACCCCAAGCTCACCGCGGAGGAGGCCGACGAGGACTTCCGCAAGCTGCGGGAGTGGCTGGTGTCCAACGGCTTCACCAGCGAGCACTTCGCCTACCCGCACGGGGCGTTCCAGAAGACCAAGGACGGCGTCCCGGTCGACCTGATCGCCAGCCGGCACTTCACCACCGCCCGCACGATCATCTCCGAGACCATCGAGTCGTTCGCCCCGGCCCACCCCTACCGGCTGAAGTCGCTGACCGGCATCACCGACGGCAAGGGCATCGGCGGCACCGCGCTGTCCAGGCTGACCGAGGAGGGCGGCAAACTCGACCGGTGCGCCGAGAGCGGCGACTGGCTCATCCTCTGCCTGCACAAGATCGTCGAGGGTACGCCGAAGACCAGCACCGAGATCGGCACGGCGGGGCTCACCAAGCTGATGCAGGAGCTCCAGGACCGGGACATCCCGGTGGTGACGGTCGAGGAGGCGATGGCCTACTACAAGTAGGCCCGCACGACAGGTTGTTTCTGCGGACATGACGAAGGGGGCGGCCCGTTGAGGGCCGCCCCCTTCGCCGTGCGGTCGACGGTGAGCTTCGCTCGCAGCCGCAGGCCGCCTACCAGCCGCCGCCCTGGCCGTTCTGCGGCCAGTTCGGGTCCTGCGGCGGGTAGCCGGGGTTGTGCGGACCACGCTGCTGCGGCGCCTGCGGATGCCCCTGCTGCGGCGGGTACGGCTGCTGCTGTCCCTGCTGCGGGTACGGCTGCTGCTGGTGGTGCTGCTGCGGCGGATAGGGCTGCTGCGGGTACGGGCCCGCCTGTGCGCCGCCCTGCTGCCACTGCTGGCCGCCGCCGTAGCCCGCGGGCGCCGGGGCCGGGGCCGGTGCCTGGGCCGCCGCGGGGGTGCCCCAGCGGACGGGCTGCTGCGGGATGTTCTGGTGCAGCTGCTCGTCGTACCCGGGCAGCGGCTGCGGCTGGCTGGGGATGTAGGCCGGGCGGGGGCGGGTGCGCAGCGCCACGCCCTCCAGGCGCATCAGCTGCAGCGTCTCGGTGACCTGCTTGTCGGAGTAGGGGTCCTCCTCCTCCCAGATCTCCGTCATCTCGGCCTCGTGGTCGCCGCCCACGGACACCTCGACACCGCCCTGGCGGGTGCCCCAGCTGCCCTTGTGCAGGGTGAGCAGGGCGTAGAAGCGCAGCGGGGTCAGCAGGAACAGCTGGATCAGGCCGTACAGCGGGGCCAGCAGGAACATGCCGAACCGCTTGATGAAGCCCATGCCGCGGCGCGGGAAGTCGAGGTAGCGGACGTTGCGCAGATAGCCCATGAGGACCATGAACAGCGCGTAGTCGCCGATGTGGTCGAGGAACCGGGCCGGGTGCATGATCGGCAGGATGACCATGGAGTAGAACATGGCCGAGCCGAACACCAGCCACAGGCCGAGCTCCATGCAGGTCAGCCAGAAGGCCGGGCGGTACTTCTTCTGGTGCCGGAAGGCCCACAGGGACTCGCGGAAGAAGGACTTGTTCCAGCGGACCTGCTGGCGCAGGAAGTGCGGCAGCTTCTCGGGGACGGCGGTGTAGCCGACCGCGGTCTCCTGGAAGACGACCTGGCCCTCCATCAGGCAGTAGTTGGTCATGCGGCGGTCGTCGCCGAAGACGGCCGGCTTGCCCAGGAACTGCTGGTTGAGGAAGTCCGGCAGGTACTTGCGCACCAGCGAGCCGCGGTACGCCGACAGGGCGCCGCAGCAGCACAGTACGGACTTCAGCCGCGAGTAGGCGGCCCGCTCGAAGAGGAAGGAGTTGCCGTAGCGCAGGTCCTGAAGGCGGGTGAAGACGTTGCTGTCGTGGTTGAGGGCGAGCACCATGCCGGTCGAGGCCATGATCTTCTCGTCGGCCAGCGGCAGCAGCAGCTCACGGACCGTGTCCCGGGAGAGCACGGTGTCGGAGTCCACGCACAGGAAGATGTCGGAGTACGGGGCCGCCTCGAAGCCGAGGGCCAGCGCCTCGCGCTTGCCCTTGTTCTCGGGCTGGACGCTGACGGTGTACTTGACGCCCTTGGCCTCGAACTCGGGGCGCAGCTTCTTCGCCGCCCGGATGCCGGCCGGGTCGGCGCTGCAGTCGTCGATGATGTGGATCTCGTTGGGCAGCCGGCTCTGCGCGAGCAGGGAGCGCATGCCCTGCTCGAACATCACCGGGTCCTCGTTGTAGATCGGGATGACCGCGGTGACCCAGCACTCCTCGAGGTACTGCAGCTCCTCGCGGCCCGCCTTGGCGGGCCGGTAGAAGAGGGCGCCGAACATCTTCAGGCCCAGCAGGCCCATGGCGCCCATCGAGTACAGGTGCAGCGAGTCGGAGTCGAGCCGGGTGGCGATGACGGCGGCGATGGCGATGAAGAAGAAGTACGAGACCTTCAGGTGCCGTCGTTTGCGGTGGGCTCGGCGCCCGTCGGAGTCGACGGCTCCGGGTATGTACGTATCCTCAGTCGTCACAGCTTGACCACCCGGGGATGGTCGGAGGTCTTGCCGCGGGTGTCGAAGAGCTTGCGGGCGCGGTCGGCCAGCAGGTCCAGGTCGATCTCCCGGTGGGGCTGGAGCAGGACGGTGAGGTCCGCGGCCTCGGCGGCGGCCAGGTAGTCGCCAACGCGCTCGATCTGCTCGCCGCCGACGGTCCAGTCCTCGACGTGCGGGTCGAAGTAGACCAGTGCGGCGCCGCGCGCGATCAGGTTCTCGGCGACCGCCAGGGCGGGGCTCTCGCGCTGGTCGGAGATGTCCGGCTTGTAGGTGACGCCGATCAGCAGCACACGGGAGCCGCGGACCGCCTTGCCCTCGTCGTTGAGCAGGTCGGCGGCGCGGTTGACCACATGCACGGGCATGCGCTGGTTGATCTCCTGCGCCAGCTCCACGAAGCGGAACGGGATGCCCAGCGACCGCACCTTGTAGGACAGGTAGTTGGGGTCGATCGGGATGCAGTGCCCGCCGACGCCGGGGCCGGGATAGAACGGCGCGAAGCCGAACGGCTTGGTGGAGGCGCAGCGGATGGCGTCCCACAGGTCCACGCCGATCTCCCGGCAGAACATCGACATCTCGTTGACGAGGGCGATGTTGACGTGGCGGTAGGTGTTCTCCAGCAGCTTGGCCATCTCGGCCTCGCGGGTGCCCTTGGCCTCGACCACGCGGGCCACGAAGCGCTCGTAGAGGGCGCGGGCGGCCTTGGTGCAGTCGGCGGTGACGCCGCCGACGACCTTGGGGGTGTTCTCCAGGCCGAAGGAGGCGTTGCCCGGGTCGATGCGCTCGGGCGAGAAGGCGAGGTGGAAGTCCCGGCCGGCCTTGAGGCCGCCGGCCTCGAGGCGGGGGCGGACGACCTCGTCGGTGGTGCCCGGGTAGGTGGTGGACTCCAGGACGACGAGGGTGCCGGGCGTGAAGTGGGCGGCGATGTCCTCCACCGCGACGTGCACCGCGCCGAGGTCCGGGGAGCCGTACTCGGTGAGCGGGGTGGGCACGCAGATGACGACGGCAGCGGCCTCGGCGATGACCTCGGGCCGGTCGGAGGCGCAAAAGCCCTGCTCGAGCATCGTGGCGACCTCTGCGTCGGTGATGTCGTCCACGTGCGAGCGGCCGCTGTTGAGGCCGTCGACCACCTGGCGGCTGCGGTCGAGGCCGACCACCTTCAGTCCGGCTGCGGCGGCGGAGCGGGCCAAGGGCAGCCCCACGTAACCGAGTCCGACAACGACAAGATCCGTCGTGGAGGATCTGCTCACGACACCATTCCCCAACCCCGTTGCTCGGCCACGAGCAGGCCGCACGCGAGCAGCGCAAGCCCCCCACGTAATTCGAACATGTCCGAGGAGGCTAACAGAACCTTCATATTTTCATCCCGCCCACATCACGTGCGCCTTGTCACGTACACACCCGTACAACCCTTCACGCATCTCGTGTGTCTCCCGTCACCAAAGCCACGTGAGCGGGCACACGTTTGCGCGGCTCTCAGACCTGCGGCTCTCAGACCTGCGGCTCTCAGACCTGCGGCTCTCAGACCTGCTGCCAGGCGGTGAGGGCGAGTCCCGGTTCGTCCTTCCGCCGGGTGATCATCAGAGTCCCGGTCGACGGGGCGAAGGCAGCCGCGACCAGCTCCCCGTTCTCATCCAGGGCGAGGCACACCCGTGCGTCCTCCGGCAGCCGCGGCCCGGACTCGGTTCACCAGGCCCCCGCTGACTCCTGCTCGGTCGGATACGCGGCGAAGACCACCCGCCCCCTCGCCGACCGGTGGGCCGGCACGGTGCAGTCGTGCCCCTCGATCACGCACCGCACGGCACTCACGGGCCCCGGCCCGGCCGCCGCGAGCAGGGCCACGGGCTTCTCCCCCGGCCGCCAGGCACACAACTCCCCGCCCCGGTCCGTGAAGTACACAGTGGTGTGCTCCGCCGACGTCGCCACCGCACACAACGTGCCCGGCTCCACGTCGGCACCGATCCCCTCCGCCTGCACCGGCCGCTTCCCCGCCTCCTCCTGACGCCAGTGCAGAATCTTTCCCGGACCGGCCGCGTACAGCTCCGCACGCCCCGACTCGCCCGTCACGGCCGCCAGGTGCTCCTGCACCTGCTCGCCCCCGAGATCGGCCCAGGCGTCCCAGCCGCCCTTCTCCTTCTGGGCGAGCAGGCTCACGCCGCTGCCCTTGTTCCGCACGAAGACATGGGCCCGGCCCTGGGCATCCACGGCGACGGCGGGCGTCCCCGTCCGCCCGCCCTTCTTGTCCGGATGGCCCACGGGAGCGAAGTCCAGGGCCGCCGGCCGGGGCCGGAAGTGGGTCGAGTGCGCCAGCCCCGCCTCCCCGGAGACGGTGGGCCGCCAGGCCACCAGATGCGCATACCGGTCGGGCCCCTGCCCGACGGCCACCCCCGGCAGCAACCGCTGCGGCCCACCCGCCCTGCGCGGCGGCTCCCAGGGCCCACCGGGAGCCAACTCCGCACGACACAGCACGGCATCTTCCGACGGCAGGCAGACGATGAGCCGGCCATCCCGACCACACACAAGCCAGTCGCCGTTCACCCGTCTCACCCTAAAGGGCCCGTCGTTCAGGGGCGGCTCGCAGGTCATGGGCGGTGAAGCCTCAGCAACGGGCGGGCGGGGCCCAGGGGCTTGCGGCTGCACGACGGCGCGGAGCGCGCCCTTTCGGCAGGGCGAGCACGGCCGCTCGCCGGGGCACCGGCTCACCATCGGCACCGTCCACCCGGACGCCACCCGGCACGGGCACCGGCGACCGAGGCGACGCGGCGCAAGCGCGCCAGGCACGGCGTCCGAGAGCTGCCCCGGACGACAGGCCCCGAAGCAATCGGCGTCCCGCCGAGGGCGCGGGCCCTTTCCCAAAGGCCCCTCGTCCGAGGCGCCTCGCGAGGCAGCAGCAGCGGCTTGCCGCCACGGGCGGGCACGAGCCGGTGCGTACGACCGCACGCCGGCGCAGTGCGCCCCACGCGAGGGCACCAGAACCGACGGCGACGCGACAGAAGCGCTCGCCGCGACCCGCATCCGCGGGTCGTTCCGGACCGCAGATCCTGAACAGCGTGCGCCTCGCCGGGAGTGCCGCCCCCTGCCCTGAAAGGGCGCCACGTGCGAGCGACTCGCAGAGCATCGGCGGCGGATAGCCGCCACCGGCGCCCACGATCCGGTGTGCGACCGCAAGACGGCACAGGACGCAGCACGCCGAGACACCGACCCCGGCAGCACCCCGGACAAGCGCGCCGGACCCGGCATGTCCACGGCCCACCCCCGACGACAAACCCCGGGCAGCACGCCCCACCGGGGAGCGCCGCCGCCCGCCCTGAAAGGGCGCCGCGCGGCAGCGCCGGCGGGGTGGCAGAAGCGCGGGGCGTTCCGGACGGTGGGCCCGCCGGGGGCCGGAAACATGCCCTGGACGCGTTCCGTGGGACGCTGGCGGTATGGACGACACCGCTGCTCTGCTGGTCATTGTGGACGCCGCCAATGTGGTGGGCTCGGTGCCGGACGGGTGGTGGCGGGATCGGCGGGGGGCCGCGGAGCGGTTGCGGGACCGGCTGGCGGAGGTGGGGCTGCCGGGGCACGAGGGGCCGGTGGAGATCGTGATGGTGGTGGAGGGGGCGGCGAAGGGCGTCGCGCCGGTGCCGGGGGTGGAGGTGGAGGAGGCGCCGGGGAGCGGGGACGATCACATCGTCCGGCTGGTGGCGGAGGCCGCCGGACGGCGGGTGCTGGTGGTCACGGCGGACCGCGACCTCCGTCGCCGGGTGTCGGAACTCGGCGCGGAGGTCACGGGTCCGCGATCGGTGCGCGGCTGATCCGGGAGGCTGACCGGGTGTCAGGGACCGGGCTTGCCGGCCTGGCCCGGTGCCACCTGCCCTTCCCTGGCCAGACGGCTGTGGCCGCGGCTGTAGAGGAAGTAGACGACCAAGCCGATCGCCATCCAGATGGCGAACCGCACCCAGGTCTCGGCGGGGAGGTTCAGCATCAGCCAGAGGGAGGCGGCCACGGAGAGGATCGGCAGGAACGGGACCCACGGCGTACGGAAGTTGCGCGGCAGGTCCGGCCGGGTCCGGCGCAGGATGATCACGCTGAGCGCGACGATCACGAAGGCGAACAGCGTGCCGATGTTCACCAGCGCCGCCAGTTCGTTCAGCGGGGTGAAGCCGGCGAGCACCGCGATGAGCACACCGAGCAGGATGGTCGGGCGGTGCGGGGTCCTGAAGCGCGGGTGGACCCGGGAGAAGAACCGCGGCAGCAGCCCGTCGCGGCTCATGGCGAAGAAGACACGGGTCTGACCGAGCAGCAGGATCATGCAGACGGTCGTCAGGCCGACCGCGGCGCCGAAGCTGATGAAGCCCGCGTACCAGGGATGCCCGGTGGCCTTGAAGGCGTCGGCGAGCGGTGCGTCGACGGACAGCTTGCTGTAGTGCTGCATACCGGTGACGACGATGGACACCAGCACGTACAGCGCGGTGCAGATGAACAGCGAGCCGAGGATGCCGCGGGGCATGTCGCGCTGCGGGTTCCTGGTCTCCTCGGCGGCGGTGGCCACGATGTCGAAGCCGATGAACGCGAAGAACACGACCGAGGCGGCCGTGAAGATGCCCATGACGCCGAAGTTCGCCGGCGCCCAGCCGAACATCAGCTGGATCAGGGGCGCATCCAGGCTCTGCCCCGCCTCCACGGGCTGCGACTCGGGGATGAAGGGCTTGTAGTTGTCGGCGGTGATGAAGAACGCGCCGGCGATGATCACGACGAGGACGACGGTCACCTTGACGGCGACGACGATCGAGGTGACCCGGGCGGAGAGCTTCATGCCGAGGACGAGGATGCCGGTGAGGACCAGCACCAGCGCGGCCGCGAGCACGTCGAAGCCGAAGACGTCGGAGCCTTCCCGGCTGCCCAGGTACGCGGGCATCTCCCAGCCCGCGTTGCCCATCAGGGACTGGATGTAACCCGACCAGCCGACGGCCACCACCGCCGTACCGAGCGCGAACTCCAGGACGAGATCCCAGCCGATGATCCACGCGGGCAGCTCACCGAGTGACGCGTACGAGAACGTGTAGGCGGAGCCCGCCACCGGGACGGTGGAGGCGAACTCGGCGTAGCAGAGCGCGGCGAGCGCGCAGACCACTCCGGCCACCACGAAGGCCAGGGCCACCGCGGGCCCGGCGTTGTTCTTGGCGACCGTGCCGGTGAGGACGAAGATGCCGGTGCCGATGATGACACCGACGCCGAAGACGGTCAGATCGAGCGCGGACAGGGACTTCTTGAGCGCGTGCTCTGGCTCCTCGGTGTCGAGGATCGACTGCTCGACGTTCTTCGTCCTGAAGAGGGGGCTGGTCACAGGTACCTCCCACGCTTGTCATCCTCGACATGATCGAGAGGGGGCGTAGGTCGTATGCCCCGGTACCGTCACCCTCACGCAAACGGGCCGCACGCGCCACTCATCACGGTGGCACGGGCGGCCCGATCGGGCGATCAGGGAAAGGCGGGTGCGCGCAGGTCAGTCGCGGGCGGCCTCCACGGAGCCGACGGCGGAGCGCTCGTACCTGCCGTCCAGCCGGGCGACCAGGCCGGTGACCTGACGGGCGATGTCAGGCGCGGTCAGCCCGATCTCGGCGAGCACCTCGGCGCGGGAGGCGTGGTCGAGGAAGCGCGGCGGGATGCCGAAGTCGCGCAGCGGGACGTCGACGCCGGCGTCGCGCAGCGCCTGGGCGATGGCGCAGCCGACCCCGCCGACCCGCGAGTTGTCCTCCACGGTGACGACCACGCGGTGCTTCTCGGCGAGCGGGGCCATCGCCTCGTCCACCGGCTTGACCCAGCGCGGGTCGACGACGGTGGTGGAGATGCCCTGCTTGTCGAGCAGCTCGGCGACCTCCAGGCACATCGGCGCCAGGGCGCCGACCGAGACCAGCAGCACGTCCGGGGTGTCGGTGCCGGGCTCGCGCAGCACGTCCATGCCGCCCACGCGGCCCACGGCCGGGACGGCGGGCCCGACGGCGCCCTTGGAGAAGCGCACCACGGTCGGCGCGTCGTCCACCTCGACGGCCTCGCGCAGCTGGGCGCGCACCTGGTCGGCGTCGCGCGGGGCGGCCAGCCTCAGGCCGGGGACGACCTGGAGGATGGACATGTCCCACATGCCGTTGTGCGAGGGGCCGTCGGTTCCGGTGATGCCGGCCCGGTCCAGCACGAACGTGACACCGCACTTGTGCAGGGCCACGTCCATGAGCACCTGGTCGAAGGCGCGGTTGAGGAAGGTGGCGTACACGGCGAAGACCGGGTGCACGCCCGCGTGGGCCAGGCCGGCCGCGGAGACGGCGCCGTGCTGCTCGGCGATGCCGACGTCGTAGACGCGGTCGGGGAAACGTTTGGCGAACTTGTCCAGGCCGACCGGCTGGAGCATGGCCGCGGTGATGGCGACGATGTCCTCGCGCTCCTCGCCCAGCTTGACCATCTCGTCGCCGAAGACGGAGGTCCAGTCGGCGCCGGCGGTGGCGATGGGCAGCCCGGTGTCGGGGTGGATCTTGCCGACGGCGTGGAAGCGGTCGGCCTCGTCCTGGAGGGCGGGCTGGTAGCCGCGGCCCTTCTCGGTGAGGCAGTGCACGATCACCGGGCCGCCGAAGCGCTTGGCGCGGGCCAGGGCGGACTCCAGGGCCTCGATGTCGTGTCCGTCGATCGGGCCGACGTACTTCAGGCCGAGGTCCTCGAACATGCCCTGCGGGGCGATGAAGTCCTTCAGTCCCTTCTTGGCGCCGTGCAGGGTGTCGTAGAGCGGGCGGCCGACGACCGGGGTGCGCTCCAGAAGATCCTTGGTGCGGGCCAGGAAGCGCTCGTAGCCGTCGGTGGTGCGCAGGGTCGCCAGGTGGTTCGCCAGGCCGCCGATGGTGGGCGCGTAGGAGCGCTCGTTGTCGTTGACGACGATGACCAGCGGGCGGTCCTTGGCGTCGGCGATGTTGTTCAGCGCCTCCCAGGCCATGCCGCCGGTCAGGGCGCCGTCGCCGATCACGGCGACGACGTGGCTGTCGCGCTTCAGGAGCTGGTTGGCCTTGGCGATGCCGTCGGCCCAGCCGAGCACGGTGGAGGCGTGGCTGTTCTCGATGACGTCGTGCTCGGACTCGGCCTGGGAGGGGTAGCCGGACAGGCCGCCCTTCATCTTCAGCCGGGAGAAGTCCTGCCGGCCGGTGAGCAGCTTGTGCACGTACGACTGGTGCCCGGTGTCCCAGAGCACCTTGTCCTTGGGCGACTCGAAGACCCGGTGCAGGGCGATGGTCAGCTCCACCACACCGAGGTTGGGGCCGAGGTGGCCGCCGGTCTTGGAGACCGCGTCGACGAGGAAGGTCCGGATCTCCTGGGCCAGCTGGTTCAGCTCCTCCTGGCTGAGCCGGTCCAGATCGCGCGGTCCCCTGATGCGGGTCAGCAGCGGCACCCGTGCCTCCTTGCAGTAGAGCTGATCAAGCTTTTCCCGGGCCTGACGAGTCTAATGTTCCGCTGCCGGGCGCGGACTCCGGGCCGTGCGTCGTACGTCACGCTTTCGGCAGTACCCACGATGCGGCACCCCTGCGACAGCGGCAGAAACGC
>NZ_BAAAIZ010000041.1:34795-77320 GCF_039526425.1 Streptomyces thermospinosisporus | reverse complement strand
CTGTGAGGTTCCCCGAGGGAATGCGGACGCCGTCCGTGCGAGGCGGGCGCCCCTGGAGGCGGGCCGGCCTCGCACGGGCCGGGGGCGGGCGCTAGGCGCGGCCCGCGGTCTTCTGCGTCCGGCGGGTGACCGCGTCGATGATGACGGTGGCCAGCAGCACGCCACCGGTGATCATGTACTGGACCGGCGAGGCGATGCCCTCGAGCGCCAGGCCGTAGGTGATCGAGATGATCACCATCACACCGAGCAGGGCGTCCCAGGTCCGGCCGCGTCCGCCGAACAGCGAGGTACCACCGATCACCGCCGCGGCGATGACGTTCATCAGGAACTCACCGGTACCGGCGCCCTGGTTCGCGGAGGCGATCTTCGAGGCGACGAACAGACCGCCGATGGCGGCGAACGTACCGGAGATGGCGAACACCGAGATGCGCACCAGCTCGACGTTGATACCGGCGCGGCGGGAGGCCTCGACGCTGCCGCCGAGGGCGTACACCTTGCGGCCGTAGGAGGTGCGGCGCAGCACGAAGTCGGTGATCACCAGGACCGCGAGGAAGATCACCACGGCCAGCGGCAGGCCCTTGTTCTGGTTGAAGACGATCGCCACGGCGAAGGCCACGACGGCCAGCAGCGCGGTCCGCACCACGATCTCGCTGACCGGCCGGGAGGGCACCCCGGCGGCCTCACGGCGGCGGTTGTCGAAGAACGAGGTGAGGAAGTACCCCACGGTCGCGACGAGCGCCAGGCCGTAGGCGGCGGCCACGTCCGAGAAGTAGTAGCTGGTCAGCTTGACGACCAGACCGTCGGCGTCGAGGTTGATGGTGCCGTTCTCGCCCAGGAGCTGGAGCATGAAGCCCTGCCAGAACAGCAGACCGGCCAGGGTCACGGCGAAGGCCGGCACACCGATGCGGGCGAAGACGAAGCCGTGGATGGCGCCGGCGACCGTGCCGGTGAGGATCGCCAGCACCAGGGCCAGCGCCTCGTTCATCCCGTGGGTGACGCTGAGCACCGCGAAGGTGGCGCCGGCGACACCGCTGACCGAACCGACCGACAGGTCGATCTCGCCGAGCAGCAGAACGAAGACGATACCGACGGCGATCATGCCCGTGCCGACCATGGCGATCGACATGTCGGAGAAGTTGCCGGCGGTGAGGAAGTTGGAGTTCAGGCTGGTGAAGATGCCCCAGATGATCAGCAGGCCGACCACGACCGGGAGGGAGCCCAGGTCACCGGCCTTCATCTTCCGCTTGAACTCGTTGACGTAGCCCTTCAGGCCCTGCTCGCGCACCAGCAGCCGGGGGTCGACGGCGGTGACCGCTGCGGCCGCCGCCTCGGGGTTCTCCACGACGTGGTCCTCGGCGGGGGTGGTGGTCTTCTCGGTGCTCATTTCTTGATCTCCCCATTGGTGCGCGCCGCACGACGGGTCACGGCGTTGTCCGTGGCGCCCGTGATGGCGGAGATGATCTCTTCCTGCGAGGTCGACTTGACCTCGAAGACGCCGTTGTTGCGGCCGAGGCGCAGCACGGCGACCTTGTCCGCCACGGCCTTGACGTCGGCCATGTTGTGGCTGATGAGGATCACCGCGTGTCCGCGCTCGCGCAGGCGCTCCACCAGGTCGAGGACCTGGGCGGTCTGCTCGACACCGAGGGCTGCGGTGGGCTCGTCGAGGATCACCAGCTTGGGCTCGCCGAGCATGGACCGGGCAATGGCCACGACCTGGCGCTGACCGCCGGAGAGCGAGGCGATCGGGATGCGGACGCTGGGGATGCGGATCGAGAGGGTGTCGAGCAGCTGGCGGGAGCGGCGCTCCATCTCCACCTCGTCCAGGACGCCGCGGCGGCGGATCTCCCGGCCGAGGAAGAGGTTGCCGACGACATCGATGTTGTCGCACAGCGCGAGGTCCTGGTACACCGTCGCGATGCCCAGGTTCTGGGCGTCGTGCGGCTTGCTGATCTGGACGGGCTTGCCCTCCCACTCGATGACGCCCTCATCGATGGGATGCACGCCGGCGATCGTCTTGACCAGCGTGGACTTTCCGGCGCCGTTGTCGCCGACCAGGGCGACCACCTCACCGGCGTGGACCTCAAGCTCTACGTCGGTGAGCGCCTGGACGGCACCGAATCGCTTGGAGACCCCGCGCAACGCCAGCACGGGCGTAGCGGACACGTGAACCATCTCCTTCGCCGCCTGACCCGGCGGGAGGTTGTGCAGAAGTTTTCGGGGGGTGTTCCGTCCGGCGCCCCGCGTAGCTTGCGGGGCTGGTGTGTGCGGGGCGCCGGCGGAAACTCGGGGCAGCGGGTCCCGTACGGGAGTCATCGGGTGGACTCCCGTACTGCGTGGGACTCCTTGCTGCTTACTTCAGACCGATCTTGTCGCAGGCGGCCTTGTACTTGCCCGCGCAGATCTCGTCGATGGTGTAGACGCCGTCCTTGACCACCGTGTCCTTGATGTTGTCCTGGGTCAGCGAGACGACCGGGACCAGCACGGCCGGGACGCCCTTGGTGGTGGGGCTGTCGACCTTGTCCTTGGCGATGGAGTCCAGGGACTTGCCCTGGGCGAGCGCGACGGCCATCTCCGCGGCGGCGTTGGCCTCCGGGGCGTACGGCTTGTAGACGCTCATGTACTGCTCACCGGTGACGATGCGCTGCACACCCGCGAGCTCGGCGTCCTGGCCGGTGACCGGGATGTCGTCGATGCCCGCCGCCTTCAGGGCGGTGATGATGCCGCCCGCCATGCCGTCGTTGGCGCTGTAGACGCCGACGATGTTCTTCTTGCCGAGGGCGGAGATGGCGCCTTCCATGTTCTGGTTGGCGTTCTCCGGCTTCCACTCCTTGGTGTCGTACTCGCGGCCGATCTTCACCTTGCCGTCGAGGACGGAGTGGGCGCCCTTCTTGAACTGGGCGGCGTTCGGGTCGGTGGAGGACCCGTTCATCATGACGATCTGGCCGTCCTTGGCCTTGTCGCCGAGCGCCTTCAGCAGGGCCTCGCCCTGGGTCTTGCCGACGGTGACGTTGTCGAACGACGTGTAGGCGTCGATCGGACCCTCGGCGAGACGGTCGTAGGCGACGACCGGGATCTTGGCGTCCTTGGCCTTCTTCACCGAGCCGGCGATGGCCTTGGAGTCCACCGCGTCCAGGATCAGCACGTCGACCTTGTTGGTCACCATGGTGTCGACCTGCTGGGCCTGCAGGCTGGCGTCCTGCTTGGCGTTGGCGTAGACCACCTCGGCCTTGTTGTTCGTGAGCTCCTTGATCTTCTTCTCGATCAAGGGCTTGTCGAACTTCTCGTAGCGCGCGGTCTGGTTCTCCGGCAGGAGCAGACCGACCTTGATCTCGTCACCCTTGGCGGCCGAGCCGCCATTGTCCTTGTCGCCCGACTCCTTGGCGCTGCCACAGGCGGCCAGCGAGACGGCCATTGCACCGGCGGCAATGGCAACGGCGGCACGACGCATACGTGCGTTCACTTCTTCAAACCTCCCTGACGAGGCCGCGTCGTTGCGGCCGAGGTGGCTGGAAGTCAACTCGGCCACACGTGCGACGTCAAGAAGTAAATACTTAACGAGATGGCAACGGTGCCATCCGTTCTCTAAGTGAAGGCAGGTGTACCAGCCATCGGCGCCCCCGCCACAGTCCCGTCCAAAAGGGTCGAATCGCCCATTTCGTTGAGGGCGAGGGCGAGCGCTCCGAGGACCTCCGCACGGCTCCCAAGTGCCCCGGGGAGAACGGACAGTTGGCGCGCCGCACTGGGGATCGCGTAGCGGCCGACGGACTCCCTGATCGGCCCGAGCACCAGCTCACCGGCCTCGGCGAGATCACCGCCGAGGACGATCCGGCTCGGGTTCAGCAGGTTGCAGAGATTGGCGACTCCGCTGCCGACATGGCGGCCGACGTCGGCGATCACCCGACGGCAGCCCGGGTCGCCGTCCCTCGCCAGTCTCACGACCTTTTCCATGGTCAGATCCGTACCGTGGCTGGAATGGAGCAGCGGGAGCACATAGCGGGCCGCCGCGAAGGTCTCCAGGCAGCCGCGGTTGCCGCAGCGGCAGACGGGGCCGGACTCATCGAGTGTAATATGCCCGATTTCGCCTGCGGTGCCGCCGGGCCCCCGGTAGATCTTCCCGTCGATCACCAGGCCGGCGCCGACACCGCTCGCGACCTTGATGTATGCCAGGTCGCGCACGCCCCGGCCGCTGCCCCAGACCATCTCGCCGAGGGCGCCGAGGTTGGCGTCGTTGTCCACGTGCACCGGCACTCCGAGGCGCCCCCGCAGCTCCTCGGCCGGTCTGGTGCCGCCCCAGCCCGGCAGGATCGCGGTGGAGCCCAGGGTGCCGGACTCCACGTCGATCGGGCCGGGCACGCCGAGGCCGATCCCGGCGATCTTGGAACGGTCCACCCCGGTGGCGTCGATCATCCTGTTGACCAGCTGTTCCGCCCGGTCGAAGCCCTGGGTGGCGGAGGCGTCCACGTCCAGTGGCTCGGACTTCTCGTCCAGCACCTGATGGGCGAGATTGCCGATCGCCACGCGTAGATGCGTATGGCCGAAATCCACCCCGATGACGATGCCGGCGTCCCCGCTCAGCGAGACGCTGCGGGCCCTGCGTCCGCCCGCCGAGGTGGGGGTGACCTGGACCGTTCCGCCCTCTTTCAGTTCCCGGACGATGTTCGATACGGTCGCCGCCGACAGGCCTGTCGTCCTCGCGATCTCGGCCTGAGTGAGAGAACCCGCAAGACGTACTGCTCGGACGACCCGCTCCAGGTTGGCTCGGTGCAGCGACGACTGCGACCCCGGAGTCTCCACGACGACCTCCTGCGCGCGGGGCCGCTTCGGTGAGGCCCCGTTCATGTCCAACTAGTGAACTCTAAGCTGAGCTGTTCGGGTTGCCTCCCGTCAAGAGGTTGAACCGTTTCGGGGGACGACAGGGAGAACGGTCACATACACGGACGCCGCCCCCGGGAGCCGGGAGCGGCGCGTGCGGGAGCGGATGCGCAGCGTTACCTCAGCGTCCCTCGGCTGCGCAGCGTTACTTCAGCGCACCCGCGGTGAGGCCCTGGACCACCTGGCGCTGGAAGATGATGTAGGCGGCGAGTACCGGGAGCATCGCCATCACCAGCCCGGCGAACAGCCCGGACCAGTCCCCCTTGTAGCCCTGGCTGACCGCCAGCTGCACCAGGCCCTGGGTGAGGACGTGCTTGTCCTCGTCGGTGTTCAGCACGGTGGGCAGCATGTACTGGTTCCACTGGCCCAGGAAGTTGAAGATGCCCACGCTGATCAGGCCCGGCTTGGCCATCGGCAGCATGATCTGGAAGAACGTCCGGCTGTGCGAGGCGCCGTCCACGAAGGCGGCCTCGGCGACGGAGGTCGGCAGGCTGCGGAAGAAGGCGGTCAGGAAGAACACCGTGAACGGCAATGAGTAGGCGATGTAGACCAGGATCAGGCCGTGGATGGTGTTCAGCAGTCCCATGTTGTTGACCACGTAGAACAACGGGACCAGGGCGAGCATGATCGGGAAGCTCATGCCGCCGATGAACAGGTAGTAGATGAACCGGTTGCCCGGGAATTCGAAGCGGGCCAGCACATAGGCCGCCATCGAGCCCAGGACGAGGGTGCCGATGAGCGAGCCGCCCACCACCAGGACGGTGTTGAGGAAGTAGTCGCTCATATGGGCCTGGGTCCAGGCCCGCGACCAGTTCTCGAAGTGCAGCCGGTCGGGCAGCGACCAGGGGGAGCCGAAGATGGAGGCGTCGTCCTTGAAGGACGTCATCACCGCCCACACCAGCGGCATGACCACCATGATCGCCCAGATGACGAGGATGCCGTGGGAGAAGACATTGAGGACGGTGCCCTCCTTCTTCCCACGCGTCGGCCCGGCCGCCGGCAGGTCGGCCTTGGTGACAGGGGCGCCGGACTCGGCGGGTACCGGAGCGGAGGTCTCGGTCGTCTTCATCTGATCAGTACTCCAGCCGCTCGCGCCGCCCCAGCCGCATCACGATGGCGGCGAAGGCCAGCGTGACGATGAGCAGGGCGACACCGATGGTGGTGGCATAGGCGGCCTGACCGTCACGGAACGCCTTCTGGTACACGTACAGGACCATGACGGTGGTCGAGTAGTCGGGCCCGCCGGGTCCGGTCGTCATGATCTGTACGACCGCGAACGACTCGGCGCCCAGGGCGAGGATGCCCATGTACACCCAGCCGGACTGCACGGTGTCCCACAGCAGCGGCAGGGTGATGCGGAAGAACATGGTGAAGCGGCCGGCCCCGTCCAGCAGCGCGGCCTCGTACAGGTCCGCCGGGATGGAGGCCATGCCCGCGGAGAACAGGACCACGAAGAAGCCCACCGTGGACCAGACGAGCACCGCCATCACGGCCCACAGGGCGAGGTCCGGGTCGCCCAGCCACAGCGGCTGGACGTCGTCGAGGCCGACCGCCCGCAGGACGGAGTTGACCGCACCGCTGTCCGGGTTGTACGCGAACGCGAACAGCAGGGCGACGATCGCGATCGAGAGCACCTGCGGGAAGAAGTAGACGATCTTGTAGAAGCCGGAGCCGCGGACCCCGCTGATCACCGGTCCGCCCCGGCGCCGCCGGCCGCCCACATTGATCATGAACGACAGGAACAGCGCCAGACCGATCGTCACCACCGGCACCAGCAGCGCGAACAGCAGGCTGTGCTGCAGCGACTTCCAGAAGATGGAGTCGTCCCACATGCGCTCGTAGTTGGCGAAGCCCACCATCGAGAACTCGGGACTCAGACCGGTCCAGTCCGTGAACGAGTAGTAGATCGACTGGATGAACGGCCAGATGACGAAGAGCGCATACAGCCCCAGGGGAACCGCGAGGAACCCCACGATGAACCGGTACTTGCCGTGCTGCATTCCTAGCGACCCCGATCTGCGCGCGGGTGCCGCCAGGGCCGGCCCGGCGCGGGTGCGCCGGACAGGCCCTGGGGACGGGTTCTCACTGGTGCTTGTAGTGCTTGATCGACGAGTCCTTGGCGGTCTCGTCGGCGAAGGCCTGGATCTTCTTGATGGCCTCGGCCGGGGTGATGCGGCCGGCCATCATCTCGCCGAGGCCCGCCACACCGATCTTCTCCTTCTGCAGCTGCACGTACCAGTCCTGGATGCGCGGGTTCAGGACGTTCTCGCCGGCCAGTTCCAGCGCCGCGACACCGGACTTGAGGCCGGGGGTGAGCTCGATGCCGTCGGTGCCGCCGTTGTAGGCGGTCAGCGACTTCACCTTGCTGGTGAAGTTCTTCGAGGAGGCCTCGCTGAGCATGATGCGCAGCTGCTCCATGCCGCCCAGGCCGTTCTTCGCCTTGGCCGGGACGATGAAGGGCTCGCCGCCGGAGGCCCAGATGGTGCCGAAGGGCATCTTGTCGTTGTCGTCGAGGCCGGTGGGCGCGGACACCGTGACCTCGAAGTCCGCCGGGATCACCTTGGCCGACTCGTTCTCCACCCAGGAGCCGTTGGGAAGGAACAGCGCCTTGCCCTGGGCCCAGGCGGTCTGGGACTGGATGTGGTCGAGGCCGGGGGTGCCCTTGAGGATGTAGCCCTTCTTGTAGAGCTCGTAGTAGGCCTCGAAGCAGTCCTTGACCGCCGGGTGCTTCCAGGCGTTCGGCTCGAGGTTGTCGATGGCGTCGAGCACCTCGCGGCCGCCGACCTTGCCGATCATCGGGTAGAGCGAGAAGGGGATGTAGTACGGGTACTTGCCCGCGTACGTCCAGCCCGCCATGCCCTTCTTCTTGGCCTTGGCGCAGACCGCGAGCATCTGGTCCCAGGTCTTCGGGTACTCCTCGTCCAGCGAGTCCAGGGCCTTCTTCGAGTACCAGACGCCGTAGACCGTGTAGGCGTAGTAGAGGATCCAGACCTTGTCGCCGTCGAACTGGCCCATCTCGACGATGCCGGGGCGCAGCGTGTCGCGGACCTTCTTGTTCGGGTCGTCGTAGGACGGGGCGTCGAGGAGCGGGGTGAGGTCGGCGAGCTGGTTCTTGCCGACGAGGACACCCATGTCCATCTGCTCGGCACCGGAGTTGTCGATGAGGTCGGGCGGGTTGCCCTGGTTGAAGCGCGGCTGCAGGGTCGACTGGATCTTCTGCGTCGCGGAGAACTTCACCTTGGCCTTGGGGAAGTTCTTCTCATAGATCTTGACGGCGTCCTGGGCGTACTCCTTGCCGAAGCCGCCGTCGAAGAGGACGAATTCCATCTGCGCGGTGTCATTGACACCGAGCGGGTTCTTCGCGGTCTTCTTGCCGGCCTTGGCCTTGTCCTGATCGCCGCCCCCTCCCCCGCTGGCACACGCGGACAGGAAGCCCATGGCGGGTACGGAGACCAGCCCCAGCGCGGCGGACCGCTTGATCAGACTGCGGCGGTCGACGCCGCTGGTGGCGAACTCGCCGGTGCCGTTGTTCTCGGCGGAGGTGGATCCCATGCTCAAGTCCTCGCCTTCTCCAGGACTCAGGCGGTGAACCGGATCCTTCCCGGCACCGCGTTCGGGTCAAGCTGGGTCGTGCTGGAAGTGCTGTCGAGGTGCTGTGGTGCTGGACGTTCCCGGTGACACGTCACTGATGGCCGGGTGCGGTGAAGATGCCCCGGAGTGCCGACAGGTATAGTCCACTTCCCGCCAGCGGAGCAAGATCGAATGCAAGGTTCGCTGCCGGTCTTTTCCGAGTTGAGACCTGCCGGAAATATGTGCTCCCGGCACGCTTCTCGGCGGAATTATCCGGGCCTCCGATCTCGAATGCCGCATTCAACACCTTGACACCGTGGGCCACTTGACCCACTACTGTTCCTTGCGCAGTGAAACTGACAACGTTGTCCAGGCGCAGGGAGGGTGCTCGCGCATGCTGCACAGAGTCCGGCACGGAGTACGGCACAGATGGAGTACGGCGGTCGTCGCGGCGACCGCCTTCGCTTTGGCCGTGAGCTCCCAGGGCGCGGCCGTGGCCCTGCCAGGAGCACCGGCGAAGACCGACCGGGCGTTCGCCTCCTCGTTCGAACAGGGCGACCCCGCCCCGGACTGGGTGAGCACCGTGGAGACCGCACCGGGCGGCGGCAAGCGCGCCTTGGGCGTCGACGGCGGCTACACCAGCGGCATCCCGGGGAATGTGACCGACCGGGTGACCGACGTACGGGCGAGCGCCGAGAACACCGGCGGCGGGGAGGTGAAGGAGAACCTCGTCGACGGCGAGCCGAGCACCAAGTGGCTGACGTTCGAGCCCACCGGCTGGGCCGAGTTCGACCTGGACGAACCGGTGAAGATCACCCGATACGCCCTCACATCGGCCAATGACCACGCCGAACGCGACCCGCGGGACTGGACGCTGAAGGGCTCCGCGGACGGCAAGGAGTGGACCACCCTCGACACCCGGACGGGCGAGACCTTCGGCGAGCGGTTCCAGACGAAGACCTACGATCTGGACGCCGGCGCGGTCGCCGAGTACCGGCACTTCCGGCTGGAGATCACCAAGAACGGCAGCGGCACCATCGTCCAGCTCGCCGACGTGCAGTTCTCCACCGGCGGCAAGGACGGCCCGGTGCCCCCGGACATGCTGACGCTGACCGACCGCGGCCCGAGCGGGTCGCCCACCGCGAAGGCGGGCGCCGGATTCACCGGAAAGCGTGCCCTGCGTTACGCCGGCCGTCACACATCCGAGGGACGGGCCTACTCGTACAACAAGGTCTTCGACGTCCATGTGAAGGTGGAGCGGGACACCCGGCTGTCGTACCGGATCTTCCCCTCGATGGCCGACGGCGACCTCGACTACGACGCCACCAACGTCTCGGTGGACCTCGCCTTCACCGACGGCACGTACCTGAGCGACCTGCGCGCCACCGACCAGCACGGCTTCCCGCTCACCCCGCGCGGCCAGGGCGCGGCGAAGGTCCTCTACGTCAACCAGTGGAACAACGTGGTCTCCCGGATCGGCTCGGTGGCCCGCGGCAAGACGGTCGACCGGATCCTGGTGGCCTACGACTCCCCCAAGGGCCCCGCGGAGTTCCGGGGCTGGGTGGACGACGTGGAGCTGAAGCCGGTGGCGCCCGAAGGGCCCAAGGCCCACCTGTCCGACTACGCGGTGACCACGCGCGGCACCAACTCCAGCGGCGGCTTCTCGCGCGGCAACACCTTCCCGGCCACCGCCGTGCCGCACGGCTTCACCTTCTGGACGCCGGTGACCAACGCCGGCTCGCTGACCTGGCTGTACGACTACGCCCGCGGCAACAACGGGGACAACCTGCCGACCGTCCAGGCGTTCAGCGCCAGCCACGAGCCGAGCCCGTGGATGGGTGACCGGCAGACCTTCCAGGTGATGCCGTCGGCCGCGGCCGGCACCCCGGACACCGGCCGCGAGGCGCGGGAGCTGGCGTTCCGGCACGAGAACGAGACGGCCCGGCCGTACTACTACGGGGTCCGCTTCGAGAACGGCCTGAAGGCGGAGATGGCCCCGACCGACCACGCGGCGGCGCTGCGCTTCACCTACCCCGGCGACGACGCGAGCGTGATCTTCGACAACGTCACCGACCAGGCGGGGCTGACGCTCGACCAGGAGAACGGCGTCGTCACCGGCTACTCGGACGTCAAGTCCGGCCTGTCCACCGGAGCCACCCGGCTGTTCGTCTACGGCGAGTTCGACAAGAAGGTCGTCGACGGAGCCTCGAGCGGCGTCAAGGGTCATCTGCGCTTCGACGCGGGCGAGGACCGCACGGTGACGCTGCGCCTTGCCACCTCCCTGATCAGCGTCGACCAGGCGAAGGACAATCTGCGCCAGGAGCTGCCCGCGAGCCGGTCCTTCGAGTCGGTGAAGAAGGCCGCCCAGCGCCAGTGGGACGAGCTGCTGGGCACGGTGGAGGTCGAGGGCGCCACGCCGGACCAGCTGACCACGCTCTACTCCAGCCTCTACCGGCTGTACCTGTACCCGAACTCGGGCTTCGAGAAGGTCGGCGGCACCTACAAGTACGCCTCCCCGTTCTCGAGGATGACCGGACCGGACACCCCGACCCACACCGGCGCGAAGATCGTCGAAGGCAAGGTGTACGTCAACAACGGCTTCTGGGACACCTACCGCACGACGTGGCCGGCGTACTCCTTCCTCACCCCGTCCCGGGCGGGTGAGCTGGTCGACGGCTTCGTGCAGCACTACAAGGACGGCGGCTGGACCTCCCGCTGGTCCTCCCCCGGCTACGCGGACCTGATGACCGGCACCTCCTCGGACGTGGCGTTCGCGGACGCCTACGTCAAGGGCGTCGGCTTCGACGCGGAGGCGGCGTACGACGCGGCCGTGAAGAACGCCACCGTGGTGCCGCCCTCCTCGGGCGTGGGCCGCAAGGGCATGGCCACCTCGCCGTTCCTCGGCTACACCTCCACCGAGACCCACGAGGGCCTGTCCTGGGCGCTGGAGGGCTACATCAACGACTACGGCATCGCGAAGATGGCCGAGGCCCTGCACAAGAAGACCGGCAAGAAGCGCTACCAGGAGGAGGCCGCCTACTTCCTGAACCGGGCGCGCGACTACGTCAACCTCTTCGACACGAAGGCCGGATTCTTCCAGGGCCGGAACCTCAAGGGCGACTGGCGGGTGCCGTCGGAGAAGTACGACCCGCGGGTGTGGGGCTACGACTACACCGAGACCAACGGCTGGGGCTACGCCTTCACCGCACCGCAGGACAGCCGGGGCCTGGCCAACCTCTACGGCGGCCGGAAGGGCCTCGCCGACAAGCTCGACGAGTACCTCTCCACCCCGGAGACGGCCTCGCCCGAGTTCGTCGGCTCCTACGGCGGTGTCATCCACGAGATGACCGAGGCGCGGGACGTGCGGATGGGCATGTACGGCCACTCCAACCAGGTCGCCCACCACGCCCTGTACATGTACGACGCGGCCGGGCAGCCCTGGAAGACGCAGAAGAACGTGCGCGAGGTGCTGCAGCGGCTCTACACCGGCAGTGAGATCGGGCAGGGCTACCACGGCGACGAGGACAACGGCGAGCAGTCGGCCTGGTACCTCTTCTCCGCGCTCGGCTTCTACCCGCTGGTGATGGGCAGCGGCGAGTACGCCATCGGCTCCCCGCTGTTCACCAAGGCGACCGTGCACCTGGAGAACGGCCGCACGCTGGTGGTCAAGGCCCCGGAGAACAGCACGCGCAACGTGTATGTGCAGGGCCTGAAGGTCAACGGCAAGCGCTGGAACTCCACCGCGCTCCCGCACGCGCTGATCGCCAAGGGCGGCGTCCTGGAGTTCGACATGGGCCCGCGCCCGTCGACGTGGGGCACCGGCAAGAACGCGGCGCCGGTGTCCATCACCCGCGACGACAAGGTGCCCAGCCCGCGCAAGGACCTGCTGAAGGGCGACGGTCCCCTGTTCGACAACACCTCGGGGACCGGGGCCACGGTGTCCACGGTCGAGCTGCCGGTCACCGGCGACACCGAGGCGGTGCAGTACACGCTGACCTCCGCGGACCCGGCGAAGGCGCCCACCGGCTGGGTGCTGCAGGGCTCGGCCGACGGCACGACGTGGAAGGACCTGGACGAGCGGTCCGGTGAGACCTTCCGCTGGGAGCGGCAGACCCGGGCCTTCTCGGTGGACAAGCCGGCCGCCTACCGCCACTACCGGCTGGTGCTGAGCGGTGAGGCGACGCTGACGGAGGTGGAGCTGCTGGGCTGACGCGGCGCCACCCACGCCATGAGGCGGGTCCGGGCCTGGCCCGGACCCGCTGTGCGTTGTGCAGCGATGTTCAGGGGGCGGTCTGGAGCCGCCGCTCGAGCTCGGCGGCCTGCTGCTCGCCGTCGAGGACACGGATCACGTCCACCAGCGCGTGCTCACCGCCGGGGGCCTTGAGCGCCGCACGGACGATGGCCACCACGTCCTCGCGGAGCCGCATTCCGCGCACGTCGACCGTCCGTCCCAGCACCTCGGCGAGGAGCGAGGCGACGTTCTGGCGGCCCTGGGGGTCCTGCACGGACGGCAGGGCGCACAGGGCGTCGGTGAGGTCGAGGAGCAGCCGCATGGCACCCGCGCCGCCGCCGACCGCCCCGCCGGCTTCCCCGCTCGCCCGCTGAAGACGCTGCCGTATGCGGTCGGCCGCCGCGCCTCCCTCGTACAGCTCGATCACCTGCAGCAGCGCGTCCTCTCCGCCCTCGGCGGTCTGGGCGCTCCGGGCCAGCATCGCCGCGTCCTCCTGCAGCCGGACACCGCGCAGGTCGACGGTGCGCCCCAGCTGTTCGCCCAGGACGACGGCGAACCGCATCCGGGTCTGCACGTCCGCCAGGGACGGCAGTTCGCCCAGCAGCTTGGCGAGGACCAGCAGCCGGGCGAGCCCGTTGGCGGGCCCCGGCTCCTCCGGCACCGGAGGAGGGACGGACGGTGCCGGAGGAGGGACGGACGGTGCCGGGCTTTCCGGCTGGGCCGGGATGCCGGGCAGCGGGTGCTGCCGCGGGGCCGTCACCGACCGGGCGATGACCAGCTGGCGCTCCACCTGCGCCCACAGCTGCGGGCGCTGGCGTACCCCGGCCGCCCGCAGCTCGTCGTAGACGTACTCGTAGAGGTCCTGCGTGCTGATCAGGCCGTCGCCGTTGCGGTCGGCCTCGCCCGAGCGGAGGCCCTTGATGACCGCGCCGGTGAACCTGGAGGGCTCGGGGTCGAGTTCGTCGAGGCGTTCGCCCTCCCAGGCGTACTCGGTGCGGTTGGTCGCGGTGAGCACCGCCCGGCCGTGTCCGGCCAGTTCGTCCCTGAGGTGCACGGCGGTGTCGCCCTTGGCGCCGGGCAGGAAGGCGCCGCTGTAGCAGCAGTCGAGCAGCAGCACGACCGACCGGGCCCGGCAGCGCTGCATCTGGGTGCGCAGGAACTCGGCGGAGACGGCGGTGGAGGCGAGCAGGCGGCGGTCGGTGTCGGCGGCGGCGAAGTACAGCTCGCCGTCGTCGTTCTTCACGCCGTGGCTGGAGATGTGCAGCAGGAGCAGGTCGTCGCGGGCCCGGTCGAGGAAGAAGTGCTCGATGGCGCGGGCCACCTCGTGGTGGGGACGGTCGACGACCGGCTTCACGGTGAAGCCGCCGATGGCGGGGTCGCGCAGCACCCCGGCGAGTCCCTCGGCGTCCCGGGCGGGTGAGCGCAGCCGGCTCAGTTCCCTGTTCTCGTAGTGGCCCGTCGCGATGAGCAGGGCGAAGCGGCCCGCGGACACTTCGGGGCCGCCCTTCAGCCGCCCTGGCCGGTGCCGGCGGAGGAGCCGGCGGGGCCGGGGTCCTCGGGACCGTCGTCGGGGTCCTCGTCGGGGTCGTCCCCGTCGTCGGAGCCGCCCCCTGCCGTGCTGGCCTCGTGGGCGGCGAGGAAAGCCTCGATGAGGCGCTGCTGGTCGGCGGAGGACACGGCCTCCAGTTCCAGGCTGTTGTCGCCGAGGGCGATGCTGACCGTGCGCAGCGGCCGGTTCTCGATCCAGGTCTGTACGAGGCTCACCACCGAGCGCAGGGCGATGGGCGCCATGGTCACCGCGAGAGCGCCCACGGCGATCGCGTCGACCGGCTTGGCCCCCTCGGGGAGGTCGCCGGCGCGGCGCAGCTGGACGTCGTCCACGTCCAGTTCGAGCAGCCGGTCGCGTAACCGGCGGGTCAGTTCGTCGAGTTCTTCCTGGTCGCTGTCCTGACGCCCGGTCAGGACGAGCTGCATGTGTTCCCTGCCGCGGCTCACCGCCACCCCCCGTCGCCTGGTGTCGCTCCAGCGTACAACGGGGAGCACGGCGAGGGCCGCACCTCCGGCGCCGGAGGTGCGGCCCAACTGCCGTGCGCTGCCGCCTACTTGCGGAGCACCTGCCGCTTACTTGCGGAGCAGGCTGCGCAGCACGTACTGCATGATGCCGCCGTTGCGGTAGTAGTCCGCCTCACCGGGGGTGTCGATGCGGACGACCGCGTCGAACTCGACGCCGGTGTCGGTGGTGACCTTCACCGTGCGCGGCGTGGTGCCGCTGTTGAGCTCGGTGACGCCGGAGATGGAGAAGGTCTCCTCGCCGGTCAGGCCGAGGGTGTCGGCGCTCTGTCCCTCGGGGAACTGCAGCGGCAGGACGCCCATGCCGATGAGGTTGGAGCGGTGGATGCGCTCGTAGGACTCGGCGATGACGGCCTTCACGCCGAGCAGCGCGGTGCCCTTGGCGGCCCAGTCGCGGGACGAGCCGGAGCCGTACTCCTTGCCGGCCAGGACGACCAGCGGGATGCCGGCGGCCTGGTAGTTCTGGGCGGCGTCGTAGATGAAGGAGACCGGCCCGCCCTCCTGCGTGAAGTCACGCGTGTAGCCGCCCTCGGTGCCCGGCGCGATCTGGTTGCGCAGGCGGATGTTGGCGAACGTACCGCGGATCATGACCTCGTGGTTGCCGCGGCGGGAGCCGTAGCTGTTGAAGTCGCGGCGCTCGACGCCGTGCTCCGTGAGGTACTTGCCGGCCGGGGTGTCGGCCTTGATCGCACCGGCCGGGGAGATGTGGTCGGTGGTGACCGAGTCGCCCAGCTTGGCGAGGACGCGGGCGCCGGTGATGTCCTCGACCGGCGCCGGCTCCATCGTCATGCCCTCGAAGTACGGGGGCTTGCGGACGTAGGTGGACTCCGGGTCCCACTCGAAGGTGTCGCCGGTCGGGATGGGCAGCGCCTGCCACTGGGCGTCGCCGGCGAAGACGTCGGAGTAGGACTTGGAGAACATGTCCTCGCCGATGGCGTTGGCCACGACGTCGTTGACCTCGGCCTCGGAGGGCCAGATGTCCTTGAGGTAGACCGGGTTGCCGTCCTGGTCGGTGCCCAGGGCGTCCTTGGTGATGTCCACCTTCATCGAGCCGGCGATGGCGTACGCGACGACCAGCGGCGGGGACGCCAGGTAGTTCATCTTGACGTCGGGGTTGATCCGGCCCTCGAAGTTGCGGTTGCCGGACAGGACCGAGACGACGGCGAGGTCGTGGTCGTTGACGGCCTTGGAGACCTCCTCCGGCAGCGGGCCGGAGTTGCCGATGCAGGTGGTGCAGCCGTAGCCGACGAGGTTGAAGCCGACCTTGTCCAGGTACGGGGTCAGGCCCGCCTTGTCGAAGTAGTCGGTGACGACCTTGGAGCCCGGGGCGAGGGTGGTCTTGACCCACGGCTTGCGGGTCAGGCCCTTCTCGACCGCCTTCTTGGCGACCAGGGCGGCGGCGACCATGACGTACGGGTTGGAGGTGTTGGTGCAGGAGGTGATGGCCGCGACCGTCACCGCACCGTGGTCCAGCTCGTAGGAGGTGCCGTCGGGGGCGGTCACCCGGACCGGGTTGGACGGGGTGCCGTTCGGGATCGACGAGGGGGCGTCGGAGCTCGGGAAGGACTCCTTGCTGGCCTCGTACTCGTCGCTGACGTAGTTGCGGACGTCCTGCTTGAACTGCTCGGCGGCGTTCGCCAGGACGATGCGGTCCTGCGGGCGCTTCGGGCCGGCGATGGACGGGACGACGGTGGACAGGTCCAGCTCGAGCTTCTCGGAGAAGTCCGGCTCGGCCTTCGGGTCCAGCCAGAGGCCCTGCTCCTTGGCGTACGCCTCGACCAGCGCGATCTGCTTCTCGCTGCGGCCGGTCAGGCGCAGGTAGCTGATGGTCTCCTCGTCGATCGGGAAGATCGCGGCGGTGGAGCCGAACTCCGGGGACATGTTGCCGATGGTGGCGCGGTTGGCGAGCGAGGTGGCGGCCACGCCCTCGCCGTAGAACTCGACGAACTTGCCGACGACGCCGTGCTTGCGCAGCATCTCGGTGATGGTGAGCACCAGGTCGGTGGCGGTGGTGCCGGGCTGCAGCTCACCGGTGAGCTTGAAGCCGACGACGCGCGGGATCAGCATGGAGACCGGCTGGCCGAGCATGGCGGCCTCGGCCTCGATGCCGCCGACGCCCCAGCCGAGGACGCCGAGGCCGTTGACCATCGTGGTGTGCGAGTCGGTGCCGACGAGGGTGTCGGGGTACGCCTTGCCGTCGCGGGTCATCACCACGCGGGCCAGGTGCTCGATGTTCACCTGGTGCACGATGCCGGTGCCGGGCGGGACGACCTTGAACTCGTCGAAGGCGGTCTGGCCCCAGCGCAGGAACTGGTAGCGCTCCTTGTTGCGGCCGTACTCCAGGTCGACGTTCACCTTGAAGGCGTCGCTGGTGCCGAACTTGTCGGCGATGACGGAGTGGTCGATGACCAGCTCCGCCGGGGCCAGCGGGTTGATCTTCGACGGGTCGCCGCCCAGCTCCTTCACGGCCTCACGCATGGTGGCGAGGTCCACGACACAGGGGACGCCGGTGAAGTCCTGCATGATCACGCGGGCCGGCGTGAACTGGATCTCCTGCGACGGCTGGGCCTGGGAGTCCCAGGAGCCGAGCGCGCGGATGTGGTCGGCGGTGATGTTCGCGCCGTCCTCGGTGCGGAGAAGGTTCTCCAGCAGCACCTTCAGGCTGTAGGGAAGGCGCGCGGAGCCTTCGACCTTGTCCAGCCGGAAGATCTCGTACGACTCGTCGCCCACCTGCAGCGTGCTGCGGGCGTCGAAGCTGTTCGCCGACACGACAGTCTCCTTCATAGATGTGCGCGTACCACCGTCAATCGTGCCGCCACGCCGGCTTGGCCGTTCCGGTGAGGTCAGGCTAAGTTAGGCTTGCCTAACTCGAGTGGCGATCGCGGTGCGCCTCGGCAGATATCTCGATGTCGAGATAACTCTAGTACACGGGCGCCGAATGGTCATGCCCAGGCTCTCGGCGCGCCCCGGCGCGACCTGCGGCATGCCCTGGCGCGACACCCGCGCACGACCGAACGGCCCCCTCCAGTGCACCCCGGCACCCCGAGCTCCGCATCCCCGGTCCATGACCCCGTACATTCGGGGTAGCCGCACTGAGGCAGGGTCAGATACTCATACGAGGGAGGCAGGGGTGCCGCTCACTTTCCGCAAGAGCTTCCGGATCCTTCCCGGGGTGCGGCTGAACATCAACAAGCGGTCCTGGTCCATCACCACCGGCGGCGGCAAGGGCCCCCGGTACACTCGGAGCAGTACCGGACGTCGTACGACATCCATGGATTTGCCGGGACCTTTCGGCTGGCGGCGGACGCGGGACACACGTAGCACCAGGGGATGAATCGGGCAACTTTGACGCCACGTCACCCGAATGGACCCCCCAAGAGGTGCCATCTCATATCTGAGATAACCTCAACCCCATGGCAGACGACTACCTCGTACGCATCGGCAAGCTCATCCGCGACGCCCGGCAACACCGGGGCTGGACGCAGGCGCAGCTGGCCGAGGCCCTCGCCACCAGCCAGAGCGCCGTCAACCGCATCGAGCGCGGCAACCAGAACATCAGCCTTGAGATGATTGCCCGCATCGGCGAGGCCCTGGACAGCGAGATCGTGTCCCTGGGTTACGCCGGTCCGATGCATCTGCGCGTGGTCGGCGGCCGCCGGCTCTCCGGCGCCATCGATGTGAAGACGAGCAAGAACGCCTGCGTGGCACTGCTGTGCGCCTCACTGCTCAACAGCGGACGCACCGTGCTGCGCCGCGTCGCCCGCATCGAGGAGGTCTACCGCCTCCTGGAGGTGCTGGGCTCCATCGGTGTGCGCGCCCGGTGGATCAACGACGGCACCGACCTGGAGATCGTGCCGCCGGCCGAGCTGGACCTGGACGCCATCGACGCGGACGCCGCCCGCCGCACCCGCTCGATCATCATGTTCCTCGGTCCGCTGCTGCACCGCATGGACCGCTTCAAGCTGCCCTACGCCGGCGGCTGCGACCTCGGCACCCGCACCGTCGAGCCGCACATGATCGCGCTGCGGCGGTTCGGCCTGGAGATCGCCGCCACCGAGGGCCAGTACCACGCGGTGGTGGACCGCTCGGTCAGCCCCGACCGCCCGATCGTGCTGACCGAGCGCGGGGACACGGTCACGGAGAACGCCCTCCTTGCCGCCGCGCGGCACGACGGCATCACCGTCATCCGCAACGCCTCCTCCAACTACATGGTCCAGGACCTGTGCTTCTTCCTGGAGGCACTGGGCGTGAAGATCGACGGCATCGGCACCACCACACTCACCGTGCACGGCGTCCCGGACATCAACGTGGACGTCGACTACTCGCCCTCCGAGGACCCGGTCGAGGCCATGAGCCTGGTCGCCGCCGCCGTGGTGACCGAGTCGGAGCTGACGATCCGCCGGGTGCCGATCGAGTTCCTGGAGATCGAGCTGGCGGTCCTGGAGGAGATGGGCCTCGACCACGACCGCACGCCCGAGTACTTCGCCGACAACGGCCGTACCCGCCTGGTGGACCTGACGGTGCGCCCCTCCAAGCTGGAGGCGCCCATCGACAAGATCCACCCGATGCCGTTCCCCGGCCTGAACATCGACAACGTGCCGTTCTTCGCGGCGATCGCGGCGGTGGCGCAGGGCAAGACGCTGATCCACGACTGGGTCTACGACAACCGCGCCATCTACCTGACCGACCTCAACCGCCTCGGCGGCCGCCTGCAGCTGCTCGACCCGCACCGCGTCCTGGTCGAGGGCCCGACCCGCTGGCGCGCGGCCGAGATGATGTGCCCGCCCGCGCTGCGCCCCGCGGTCGTCGTCCTGCTGGCGATGATGGCGGCGGAGGGCACGTCGGTCCTGCGCAACGTGTACGTCATCAACCGGGGTTACGAGGATCTCGCCGAGCGCCTGAACTCGATCGGGGCGCAGATCGAGATCTTCCGGGACATCTGAGGTCCCCGGTATTGCATGCCGCTCCCCTCCTGACCGTGGGTCCGTGTCCATCGGTCAGGAGGGGAACCGGCGCCGGTTACGCCTCCGTGCCCTCGGCGACGAACCTGACGAAGGGCGCCCAGCGCTCGCGGTCCACCGCGAAGGGCGGACGGGTCAGGTCTTTGGAGTCCCTTACGTGAACGGCCTGTTCGGCGATTGCGATCTCCACGCAGCTGTCCCCCTGCGTGCCGCTGTAGCTGGACTTGAACCACGCGAGTTCCGTCGTGTCGCTGCTCATAGCTCTCCTCGGAGTCGCTCCAGCAGGGCCCTGGATTCGTTGGGGCTCAGGGCGCCTGCGAGCCCTCCGCGACGAACCTGACGAAGGGCGCCCAGCGCTCGCGGTCCACCGCGAAGGCCGGGCGGGTCACGTCCTTGGAGTCCCGCACGTGAACAGCGTGTTCGGCGATCGCGATCTCCACGCAGTCGTCGCCCTGGCTGCCGCTGTAGCTGGACTTGAACCAGGTGAGTTCCGTCGTATCGCTGCTCATAGCTCTCCTCGCAGTCGCTCCAGCAAGTCCCTCGACTCCCTAGGGCTCAGGGCCTGCGAGCGCAGTGTTTCATAGCGTTGGCAGAGCAGGCTCATCTCTTTTCGGTCCGCAATCAGCCGACCATTCTCCTGCCCCTCGGAGTAGCCGAGCTTCTGCCCGGCGGGGGTCTCCAGAATGCGCACCGGTCCATCAAGGCAGGCGTGCAACCCCGCATCCAGCGGCACCACTTGCAGAGTAACGTTGCGCAGAGCGCTCCGCTCCAGCACGTGGTCCACGAGCCCGCGCATCGCCTCCGCGCTCCCGAACCTGCGCCGGAAGACATACTCCTCGACGATGAAGCTGAACGGCACGGTGGGCCGCTCCAGCATCATCCGCTGACGCTCCATGCGCGCGCTGAGCTGGGCCTCCGTCTGTGCATCGGTGAGCAACGGAATCGTCCCCTCGAACACCGCCCGCGCATACGCCTCCGACTGCAACAGCCCCGGCACCAGCCGGCACTCGTAGGTGCACAGACTCACCGCCTCCCGCTCCAGCCGAGCCCACCGGCGGAACCAGGCGGCCAGGCCCACCTCACCCCGGGTGAGATGCCGCGCCGCCCTGCGCAGCGCGCCCGTGTTCCCCAGGGCCTCCTCCGCCCGTTCGACGAAGGCCTGGTCGGGCATCCGGCGTCCCAACTCCACCGATTCCACGGTGTGCTTGGAGTACTGGACGACCGCCGCGAGGTCGGTCCTGCTGAGCCCCGCGTGTTCGCGTAACGCCTGGACGACCGCGCCGAACGTGCGCAGACTGTCCGACGGGTGGGGTTCCCTCTCCCCCTCCCCCAGCGGTACCGCCCGGGTGCCGACGCCCGTGGCCGCCACCTCCGCTTCGGCAATGTCCATCCGCCGCCCCTTTCTCCAGTCGGCTCTACGGCCCGTCTGCCCCCACGCCGCCCGTCATCGTGGCCGTCGGTCTTCCGTACCGTCCACCCTCTGCGCCCGTACGCTCACTCAGCGTACGGACCTGAAGGCTCGTGTACGGCCGTGAGCGGACGTCACGCTGGCGTCATGAACCAGAGCGCTCCCCCGCACACCACCCCTCACCCCGCCGCCTGTTCGGGCAGCTTCACCCAGCTGCTCTCGGCCACGCGGCGCGGCGCCCGGCTCGCCCGCCTGCTCGGGGTGGGGCAGCTCCGCTCCTGGGAGATGCCGCAGGACCTCGTGGAGCGTGCCGAGGTGGTCGTCGCCGAGCTCGCGGCGAACGCCGTGCTGCACGCGCATGTGCCGGGCCGCTGCTTCCGGCTGACGCTCGTGCACGAACCGGCTGCCGGGCTGCTTCGGGTGGAGGTCAGTGACGCCCGCGGGGACCTCCACCCGCGGCTCCCGGCCGGCCCGGCCGACGCCGACGCGCTCCGGTCCGGCGGCCGGGGTCTCGCGCTGGTCGCCGCCCTCGCCGATCACTGGGACTGCGTACCGTTCCCGCCGGTCGGGAAGACCGTCCGGGCGGTGCTCTCGACGCGAGGGGACGCGATCGCCATCTCCCCGAGGGCGTCCGGCGCGGTCCGGATGTCTGACAGCTAGAAGAGGTCGATCAGGGCACCCTGCCTGAGGTCCTCCAGTATCGAGCCCAGCTACGGGCTGCCCGCCGGGGGCAGCCGGACGGCGGTGTGCGCAAACGTCCACCGGCGGCTGAGGAGCAACCCCCGCGGGCCGCCGGTGGGCATTGACGCGCCGCTGCGGCTGCGCGGGCGGCTCGGCGCGGGGACGACATCCACCGGATGACCTCAGCCGTGGTCACGATCGAGCAACCCCCGCGGGCGCGGGGACGACACGTGGGCTGGCGCTGCTCCGGCGGGACGTCTAGGAGCAAACCCCCGCGAGCCGGAGACGAGGTCGTGCCGATGGGGGCCACCCAGCCGCCGCCGGAGCAACCCCCGCGGGCGCGGGGACGACCAGCCCTCGGCTGCCGCGCGTGGGCGGCATCCGGAGCAACCCCCGCGGGCGCGGGGACGACGTGAGGATGTTGGCGCCGCCGGTCACGGTCAGCGAGCAACCCCCGCGGGCGCGGGGACGACTGATGGTGTGGCTGCTCATGTCCCGGGCCCGTCGAGCAACCCCCGCGGGCGCGGGGACGACTCCACCGGAGGCCGCATTCCGTCACGTGACGGAGAGCAACCCCCGCGGGCGCGGGGACGACTTCACCGTGCCGGCGGGCGTCCACCTGGCTCGAGAGCAACCCCCGCGGGCGCGGGGACGACGCTTCTGGCCATATCAGCTGATGTTCTTCGACGGAGCAACCCCCGCGGGCGCGGGGACGACGGACATAGGTGGGCGGCATGTCACTGGCTCCAGGAGCAACCCCCGCGGCCTCGGGGACGACGCGAAGCGCGGGGTCGAGCTGGTCCCAGGCGTCGAGCAACCCCCGCGGGCGCGGGGACGACATCCTCGGACGAGAGCCCGTCTACCTGCTGGGAGAGCAACCCCCGCGGGCGCGGGGACGACCCGCTCTGGGACGACGCGGACACCAGTACCGCGGAGCAACCCCCGCGGGCGCGGGGACGACGCGGCCGGGGCCTGCTGGATGTGCGAGGAGGAGGAGCAACCCCCGCGGGCGCGGGGACGACCCACTTCCGGTCTTGCACGTGATGTCAAGGAAGGAGCAACCCCCGCGGGCGCGGGGACGACGTTCGCGATCAACGACCAGTGAAGCCGCACCCCGAGCAACCCCCGCGGGCGCGGGGACGACACCGGGGCATTTTCGCCCGGACCCGTGACCGGAGAGCAACCCCCGCGGGCGCGGGGACGACGGCGAACTGGATAGCCCAGCGGCCAATGGCCTCGAGCAACCCCCGCGGGCGCGGGGACGACAAGTATCGCGTGGCCGCCGAGATCAACATGGCGGAGCAACCCCCGCGGGCGCGGGGACGACGTAAAGGCATGGATCAGATACGGATGTGGAGCAGAGCAACCCCCGCGGGCGCGGGGACGACGCCGGCTGCTCCCGGCACATCGCCGCAGGCCGCGAGCAACCCCCGCGGGCGCGGGGACGACGCCAGGACAGCGTCCCGCTCCGACAACTCGGCAGAGCAACCCCCGCGGGCGCGGGGACGACTACAACACCCTCACCGAGGACGCCCAGGACCAGGAGCAACCCCCGCGGGCGCGGGGACGACCGCCGAGGCGACCGCGCCCGCCGTGGCCCACAGGAGCAACCCCCGCGGGCGCGGGGACGACGAGGGGGGCTTGCCGCACCCTGCGCGCACGCACGAGCAATCCCCGCGGGCGCGGGGACGACTGCGCCTCGGTACGGGCGGTGGCGGTATCGCGAGAGCAACCCCCGCGGGCGCGGGGACGACTGCGCGATGGCCGCGGCGACGAACGTGGACGGCGAGCAACCCCCGCGGGCGCGGGGACGACATCTTGAGCTTGAAGGTGGCGCTCGCGTTGCGGGAGCAACCCCCGCGGGCGCGGGGACGACTTCAGGGGCTCACCACTTCCTTGCTCACCGATCGAGCAACCCCCGCGGGCGCGGGGACGACCCCCCGTGGCACCGGGGGGCCGTTGGCTTGCTCGAGCAACCCCCGCGGGCGCGGGGACGACCACCAACTTCACCACGAACTTCGAATGGTTCGCGAGCAACCCCCGCGGGCGCGGGGACGACCCCGTGGTGGACGTGTCGTCCACCGGTTGCGCGGAGCAACCCCCGCGGGCGCGGGGACGACGGTCACCCCATCGAGCAGGGCACCGCCGACGAGGAGCAACCCCCGCGGGCGCGGGGACGACCTGCGGCGGGCGCGGCGTACAGCGCCTCGAGGGGAGCAACCCCCGCGGGCGCGGGGACGACCCGGTAAGTTCGGGCCGGAGTGGCCCGATGTGGGAGCAACCCCCGCGGGCGCGGGGACGACGGTCTGCTGCTCGCTCACAGGAGTGCCTCCGGAGAGCAACCCCCGCGGGCGCGGGGACGACTAGCGGATCGCCCCGTCAGCGGTGGTGCCGAGCGAGCAACCCCCGCGGGCGCGGGGACGACGTCTCGTGGAGCTGGAACCGGACCGCCTCGGGCGAGCAACCCCCGCGGGCGCGGGGACGACGACTTCGGGCTGCAGCCGGGCGCGGAGAACGGGGAGCAACCCCCGCGGGCGCGGGGACGACCATCAGCAGGGCCATGCACGCGGGCACCTTCGCGAGCAACCCCCGCGGGCGCGGGGACGACGTCGACGCCTCGGCCATCGGCCCCGACCTCACGGAGCAACCCCCGCGGGCGCGGGGACGACGCACCCGACCCCGTGGTCACGGTGTAGACGCCGGAGCAACCCCCGCGGGCGCGGGGACGACCGGATCGCCTCGCGCTTGGTCAGGTACAGCCGGGAGCAACCCCCGCGGGCGCGGGGACGACAGCGCGGTCACGCACACCGCGGTCAGCGCGAGAGAGCAACCCCCGCGGGCGCGGGGACGACTTGGGGTCCTGCGGCACGCCGAGCCGTAGCAGGGAGCAACCCCCGCGGGCGCGGGGACGACACTTCGTGACCTGCGGTGATGTTAGTGAAGAGGGCGGTTTTCCTTCACTAGCGTTCTGTTCCTGTGTCTTGGCCGGGGCCGTTGTCAGTGGCACAGCCTATTGTGCCAGGGCATATGAGTAGGGGGTTTCATGGTGGACCGTGGGGGTTCCGTCGTCCAGTTGATGAAGGCGATGGGGTTATCGCCGGAGACTGTGGAGCGGGTTTCGCAGCTTTGGGGGAAGTCGGCGGCGAGGAATGGCGGACGGAGGCATCTGCTGCTGGGGCATCTGCTGGACACGGCAGCGGTGGCGGAGTTGATGTGGGATCAGTTCCTGTCGCCGGCGTTTCGGCAGAGGTTGGATGAGATCAGCGGTGGTCGGGGTCGGCTGTGGTTCATGTGGGTGTGCGGCATCCACGACTGCGGTAAGGCGTGTCCGGCGTTCCAGGCCGTGGACGCGGTCGAGGCCGCCTCGGTTCTGTCGGCCGGGCTGAACTGGGGGCGGCTGCCGACCGACCGGCGGAAGATGTGGCGGCACGACGTCGCCGGCGCTGCCTTGCTGAAGCCGCGGCTGATTGCCGAATGGGGGAGCGAAGAAGCTGTCGGATGGGTATGGCCGCTGGTGGCCGGGCATCACGGCACGTTTCCGTCCGTTCGCGGCATTGTGCCGCCGCACCGGGAGGTGCAAGGACGCGGGCCTGCTTGGGCCGAGGCGCAGCGTGCGGTGGTGGACGTGTTCACCCGTGCTGTCGGATTCGCGGACTTGGCGGACGTGCGGCCGGTGGGTGCTCTGAAGAAGGCGGAGCAGCTCGCGCTGTCGGGTCTGATCGTGATGGCGGACTGGATCGCGAGTGGCGGCCGCATGGGACGAGGGCTGGCGGACGCCGGACTGGTTTCGTTCGACGAGGCTCAGCGCTGCATGGAGGAGTGGTGGGCGGGGCTGCGGCTGCGCGGCGGCTGGCGGGGTCTTCCGCTGCCGCAGACCCAACTGGCGCCATTGACCGACCGGCTGGGTGTGATTCCGCGGGCGTCGCAGCGGGAGCTGGTGGAACGGGCGTGGTCGATTCCGGTGCCGGGGCTCCTGATTGCCGAGGCCCCCATGGGGGAGGGCAAGACGAAGGCGGCCCTTGCGGCCGCTGAGGTCCTGGCAGCGCGGTTCGGCCTCGATGGTGTATTCGTGGCGATGCCGACCCAGGCAACGAGCGACCCGATGTACGAGCAGGTGCTGCAGTGGGTGCGCACGTTCGACCCGGAGCTGGAGTCGCAGGTCGCTCTCCTGCACGGACGCCGGCGGTTCAGTGCCTGGTGGCGGGCGATCTGGGAGGGGAAGCCGCGTCCGGACAGTGACAGTGACGACAGCGACAGTGACGGATGCGGGTGTGAGCGGGGAGAAGCCGACCTCGGGACCGCGGGCGGGTACGACGACTTCGGAGCCATCGACGAGGATGCCGACTACGGTATGGCCCCGGCCGAGCCGTTGACGGGGGGCGGCTCGTCTTCCCAGGCGGACGGCCCTGCCCACTGGTTCCTCGACAACAAGAGGGGCCTGCTCACCGCGTTCGCAGTCGGCACTGTCGACCATCTGCTCCACGCGGCGACCCGTACCCGTCACGTCATGCTCCGCTTCGCCGGGCTGGCCCAGAAGGTCGTGATCATCGACGAGGTGCATGCCGCGGATGTCTACATGCGGCAGTTCCTCGTGGAGGCACTCCGCTGGCTGGGCCAGGCGCGGGTTCCGGTGGTGCTGCTTTCGGCCACGTTGCCGCCCGCTCAGCGCCAGTTGTTCGTGGACTCCTACCTCTCCGGCGTCCTGGGCCGGGCGGATGTGCACGAACCGGCGCCGGAGCCGACCGGGTACCCGTGTGTCACGGTCGCCTACGGTGTGGGCGGCCGGGCAGTCGCAGAGACGTCGCGTGAAGCAGTGCAGTCCTGGCGGGAGCCGATGCCGGTGGAACTCGCCTGGCTGCCCGATACCGAGGTCTCGGGTGCGCGGGTGGCGGAGGCGGCGCGTGACGCCGTTGCCGACGGTGGAGTGGCCCTGGTCGTGGTCAACCAGGTCGCCCGCGCACAAGCGATCTACGCCGAACTGCGAGAGGCAGACTTCCACGGACAACTGCACTTGCTGCACGCGCGGCTGTGCGCCGCACACCGCGCCGACCGGACCGCGGAATGCCTGCGCCTGATGGGGCCGCAGGCCGGCGCGGACCGGCCGGAGCGCATGGTGGTGATCGCCACGCAGCTCGCGGAGCAGTCCTTCGACGTGGACGCCGATGTGCTGATCACCGACCTCGCCCCTGCGGACCTGCTCCTGCAGCGCATCGGCCGGCTGCACCGGCACAGCGGCACTCGCCGCCCCGAAGTCCACAGCGTGCCGAGGGTTCTGGTCACTGGTGTGGCGGCAGGACGGGACGGTGTCCCGCGATTTCTCGGGGCTTCGGAGGCGATCTACGGCAGATGGTCCCTGCTGCGGGCAGCGGCCCTGGTCGAGGAGAGCGCCGGCCCCCTTTCGGCCGCCGCGGATCCGCACCCCGCGCATGCACGGCCGGGGAAGGGGTGGAGCATCCCCGCCGACGTACCGGCTCTGGTGTACCGGGCTTACGACGGCGATGAGATCTGCCCGCCGGACTGGCACGAGGCCGAAGCCTGGGAACACTGCCAGGCAAAGGAACTGAAGCGGCAGGAGAAGGCCGAAGAGTTCCTTCTCTGCCGTCAGCGGGAGTGGGCCTTTCCCACACTCGAGGGTCTCCACTATGCGGGCAGCCGAGCCGCCACCCAGGAGCAGCTCGACGCCGTCGTCCGGGACGGCGACCCCACCATCGAGGTGGTGATCGTCCACCGGGTTCCCGGTGGTTACCGGGCGTACGACGGCACCTGGCTCGGCGTGCACGGTGAAGTGGACGACGACGAGGCGACCGACCGGCTGATGGGCGGGACCGTCCGCCTCCCGGCTCGTCTCACCTCCGCCGCCGAGGCCGAGCTGCGCCCGCTGCCGGGATGGATGGATCGCCCATGGCTCAAGTACCGGCGGGCGCTGGTGCTGGAGGGTGACGGAACGGCGTTGTTGAGGGCGGACCGGGTCTCGTACGACAACGTGCTGGGCCTCGTCGTCGTACGTGAGTGAGCCTGGAGAGTGCGGAGCGCTCCCGCAAGTCCACCAACCCCCGCAGGTGCGGGGACCACATGAAGCAGTGAAACGGAGCACCCCCGGTATTGCGGGGAGGCGAGAACGCTCCACACTCCCACGCAGAGCCTACTGAACCATTGGCCACGGCTCAGGGGTGCAACGATTCGCCACCGCGAAAACAGTCAACCAGCTTGCAAGCATTGAAAGTTGTGTGGAAGCGTGACGAACGGCAAGGAGATGCTGGTTTGGGGAGAACCGCATCGGATTGCCGTCCTCACGTCCGGGGGGACGTGGGGTTGCCTCATGGAGGGGGGAAGCCGCCATGGATGTCAATGGAGACTTGGTCCACGGCCCGATGCTCACCGGGGTCGATGTGGACGGCCACGCTCGGCAGGACGGTCTGCTGAGCGCGTTATCAGAAGCGCACAGGATCCGGCGCCTGGAATTCCCGGTGCACACGATGCTGCCGGTGGTGCTCCGCCAGTTGCTGCTGCCGATCACGTTCGACGCCCTCGGGGTTCCACGGAGTCGGCAGGAGTGGGGAGAGCGGTTCCGCCGCGGGATGTTCTCCGCGGAGGAGCTCACGCGCCTCAGGGAGTACCTGGGACCGGGCCGTTACGGCAACCGGTTCCGGCTCTTCGACACCGAGCGCCCGTTCGCGCAGGTCGCGGGACTCAAGGCGCTGAACGGAGAAACGAAGTCCGCCGCGCAGCTGGTGCCGTCCGTGGCGTCGGGCAACAACGTGCCCCTGTTCAGTGCGCTGAGCGAGGCGGACGAGTTGCTGCTGACGCCCGGCGACGCCGCGCTGTGGCTGTTGCATGTGCACTGCTGGGACACCGCGTCGATCAAGACCGGCGCCGAGGGTGACCCTCAGGCGAAGAACGGAAAAACCACCGGAAACCCCACTGGGCCTCTCGGCCAGCTCGGTGTCGTCGTTCCCACCGGAGCGACACTGTACGAGACGCTGCTGCTGAACACGCCGGTGCTGCCCGACGGTCTGGAAGCCGGTGACCGGCCGCAATGGGCCTGGGACGAGCGGCCGGCGAGGCTCGGCTGCACGTCACCGGCTGGCCCCACCTGGTCGGAGCGTCCGGCGAGCGGACTGCTGGACCTGCTGACCTTCCAGGCGCGCCGGGTGCGTCTGTTCACCTGCGAGACCCAGCAGGGGGTGCGGGTGAACCGGGTGATCGTGTCCGCCGGTGACCGGCTGGCGCGGACCCCCTTGTACGAGCCGCACACCGCGTGGCAGCACACGGCCAAGCCGAAGAAGGACCAGCCGCACCGGCGGCCCCGTCGGCACACCTCGGGCCGGGCGGCCTGGCAGGGACTGAGCACCCTCCTGGCCATGAACCTGCCCGAGCAGGGCGACGGACCCTACACGTCGCTGCTGCTCCGGCAGATCGGGGATCTCCAGACCGACCAAGTGCTTTCCCAGGGGTACCCACTGGGCGCGGAGACTTCGGGTCTCGAGTACGGCACGCAGTCCGCAGTCGTGGAGAACGCCATCGGCGACGACCTGCCTCTGCCCGTCAACGCCCTGCTGGCTCAGGACAAGTGGCTGCGTGAAGCCCTGCTGGAGTGCGTCGGCCAGGCCGACCGGGTCGCCCGAGCGCTCGACGCTCTCAACAACGACGTGCGGCGCGCCGCAGGCGGTGATCCGCTGCCCAGGGACAAGGGCAGCAGGCCGTCCGCATGCTTCCTGCACTCCCTCGACCAGACCGTGCGACGCCTCCTCGTCGGGCTGCGGACCGTCGGGGACGACGACGATGATCTCCTGGAGCGCGCTCAGCTGGCCTGGGAGCAGTCCGTGCAGATTGCCGCAAACCGGGAAGCCGACCAACTGCTCGCAGCCGCCCCACCGCGTGCTGTCGTGGGCCGCACCGTCAGAAACGGCGACAAGGAGTTCGTGTACCGCAGCGGCAAGGCCATCGGCGCATTCCGGGCGAAGCTCGCCGAGATTCTGGATCGAGCCGCTGACGAACGGCGCGCCATGACGCAGGAGGCCGCGGTATGACGTCGCTCCACAGCACTTTCCGGACGCGATCATCGACGCGCCGCGCACGGCAGTTCTTCTGGGAGGAGGCTGCCCAGGACTGGCAGTCGAAGCAGGCCGAGGGACGACGGCCGGAATTCTCCGAGTACGTCGTGCGAAGCCTCAGGGCCGTGCGCGAAGGGGTGGGCCGAGAGGCCGGCGCTGTCGCGTCCATGCGTACCGTCCACCGCGTCTCCCTCCCGGACGAGGGCTTGGACTGTCTTCCCGGCCCCTACGTCGCCGAGCACTACGCACTGACGCTGTTCGGCCTTCACCAGCACGGCGCGTCCGAACCTGTCCACCGCCCCGGCGTCGGACTGGGCAGCGCGTGTCTGAGACTGCGGCGCGGCGAAACGCTGACGCAGGCCGCCCTGGAACGGCGGCTGTTCGCGGCCGCCACCGCCCAGGACGTACATGAACTGGCGCAGCACCTGCAGCGGCTCGTGCCGCTCCTGCAACGGGCGGGCGTCGGACTGGACTACACACGCCTGTTCCGTGAGCTTGCCCGGTGGGACGGACCGGACAGGAATCGCACGCTGCGGTCCTGGGGCCTGCAGTACACCGACCCTGGAACCCTCCTTCCCCGCACTGCCGAGGCCGACACGGACGGGCAGGGTGCCGGGCCGTGTCGTGAGTCCGCCCCGTACTGGGCGACGTTCGACCCCGGCAGTGGCAGCGCCGGCGCGGAACTGGCCGCGCTGAGGTCTGGTACCGGGCGCGAGGCGGGGACAGTGGCCGCCATGTGGACGTTCCACCGCACCCACATGGAGTCCACGTGGCGCGACAGGGGAGCCCTCACTCGGGAGCTGGCGGCCGAACACGCGGCACTCACCCTTTTCGCCCGTCACCAGCAGACGCATGCCCGCCGGATGCACGTCCCGGGCAACAGCCCCGGTATCGCCGCCGGTTCGCTTGCCAGGAAGGCGGCCACCGGCAGCGAGGGCAAGAACGCCACCGCGGCGCTCCAGCGGCGCTTCGGAGTCCTGCTCACATCCACCGACTCCGACGAACTCGCCATGCACCTGCGCTCCCTCGTACCCCTGCTGCACCAGGCCGGCATCGGACTCGACTACGACCTGCTCCACGACGCCCTGCGCGCTTGGGACGACCCACGTCGTCCGGACGCCGCTGTGTACTTCCGACAGAACTGGGACCGCGACTTCCACGCCGCGGCCACGTCCTGACACCACTCCCTGGGAAAGCCGGTCACCCGGCTGCCCTGGCGTCCAGGGTTCCCGACGTGTTCGGAACCCCGCGCACCCCTACCACTTCGACCTTCACTTCTGCGTGCCGCCTCGGCGGTGCCTCATGCCTTCAAGGAGCCGTTCCATGAACCAGCCGAACCTGTTCGTCGAGGTCCACATCCTGCAGAGCCTGCCGCCGTCCAACGTCAACCGCGACGACTCCGGCACCCCGAAGCAGGCCGTCTTCGGCGGTGCCCGCCGTGCCCGCGTCTCCTCACAGGCGTGGAAGCGTGCTACCCGCACCGAGTACGCCCGGCAGGTGCCCGAGGCCGACCGGGCCACCCGCACCAAGCGAATCGCCGCCCTGCTCGGACAGCGCCTCGCCAGCCCTGCCGACAGGGGCGGAGCCGGTCTCGCGGAGGAACAGGCCGACCGCCTGGCCGCCGCGCTGCTGGAGCCGCTCGGCATCACCAAGTCCTCGAAGAAGGAAGAGCAGTCGGCGTACTTGCTGTTCTTCGGCAAGAAGCAGCTCGACGCCCTGGTGAAGCTGCTCGACGGTCGTGCCGCGGAACTGGCCGCGCTGCCCGACGACGAGCTGAAGAGCGAGGTGAAGAAGCTCCCCGTCATCCAGACGCTGTCCACCGGACACCCGGCGGAGGTCGCTCTCTTCGGCCGCATGGTCGCCGACCTGCCCGCGCTGAACGTGGACGCCTCCGTGCAGGTCGCGCACGCCCTGTCCACCCACGCCGTGCGCACCGAGTTCGACTACTACACCGCGGTCGACGACGAGAACACCGAAGACCACGGCGCCGGAATGATCGGCACCGTCGAGTTCAACTCCTCCACTCTGTACCGGTACGCCGTCCTGGGTGTGCACCAGCTCCGCGACAACCTCTCCGACAGTGCCGAGACCCGCAAGACGGCGGTCCGCTTCATCGACGCGTTCGCGCGCTCGATGCCCACCGGGCACCAGAACTCCTTCGCCCACCGCACCCTGCCTCACCTGGTACTGCTGACCCTCCGCACCGACCAGCCGGTGAACCTGGTCTCCGCATACGAGGAGCCCGTCACCGGTGTCACCGGCCTGGCCACGGAATCCGTCGCACGGCTCGCCGACGAGCTCAGGGCCGTCGGCGAGACGTGGGGCAACAAGCCGCTGCGGACGCTGGCCACCTACACCGCCGAAGGCGACAAGATCACCGAGGTGTTCGGCCCCTCCCTGTCCTTCCCCGTGCTCCTCGACTCCGTGGACACCCTGCTCGGCGACTGGCTCGACGGCAGGGAACTGGCCCCGGCCGACGCCGCGCGGACCGGTGACGCCGCGCGGACCGGTGACGCCGCAGAGACCGGTGACGCCGCGGAGACCGGTGCCTGATGGCCGGCACCGAAAACGCGATCCTGCTGCTGCGCCTGGCTGCGCCCCTGCAGTCCTGGGGCGGCCCGTCCCGCTACAACCGGCGCGAAACCCGCCCCCAGCCCACCAAGTCCGGAGTCCTCGGTCTCCTGGCAGCCGCCGAGGGCCGCGACCGTGAGGCATCCATTGCCGACCTGGTCGGATTGCAGCTCGGTGTCAGGGTCGACCAGCCGGGCACCCTCCTGCGGGACTACCACACGTTCAGCGATTACCGACGGCTCCCGCTGCTGTCGGCCAAGACCAACGCCAAGGGACAGCAGACCCGGACCACACCGGCCAAGTACACCGGCGTCACACAGCGCTTCTACCTCCAGGACGCCGTCTTCGTCGTAGCCCTCCGCGGTCCGCAGGTCTTCGTGGAGGGCCTGGAGGAAGCCGTCCGGCATCCCGTCCACCCGCTTGCCCTCGGCCGCCGATCCTGTCCGCCCACCGGCCCCGTCAGCCTCGGCCTGCGGCCCGACACGGGGCTGGAGGACGCGCTCCGGGAGGTGCCCTGGCAGGCGGGCAGGCACCGCCGTCGCCAAGTCCAGGACTCCACCGTGTCCTTGGAAGCCACCGTGGAGGACCCGGCCGGCGATCACCTCGCCGTCGACGTCCCCGACACCTACAACCTCAAGACCGGAACCACTTTCGGTCGACGTGCCGTGCGACACCTCTGGGTCACCGTCCCCACCGGCCGCACTCAGCCACCCCACCAGGACGCCGGCGCCGCCGGGCAGTCCGGCCACGACCCGTTCGCCCTCCTGGGCTGGTGACCACATGCCCTACCTGTCGAAGATCGCTCTCAACCCGCGCCGCCGGGCCGCCGTGTCCCTTCTTTCCAACCCACACCGCCTGCATGCCGTCATCCTGGCTGGGCTGGCCGTCCAGCCCGTCACCGAGCGCGTCCTGTGGAGACTGGAGAACAGCAATCCTCATCGGGCCGAGATTCTCGTCCTCACCGAGAGTCACCCTTCCTGGGCACACCTGGTCGACGACGCCGGCTGGCCCGGAGCCGACGGAGGCACCCCGCTCATCGCCGACTACACGCCCCTGCTCGAACGCATCGCTCGCGGACGGGACTTCGGCTTCCGCCTCACCGCCAACCCCGTCCAGAGCATCCCCCGACCTGCCCGGCCAAGCGAGCAGCAGGCCGCCCGCCTCAAGGAAGACGCCGACAACGGCGGCCGCACCCGTGGCTTCCGCGTCGCCCACCGCACCGTGGCCCAGCAGCTCGAGTGGCTCCTCAAGCGGTGCGAACGCCATGGCTTCGTCATCCCCGAAGCCATCGCCACACCTCCCGGCCCCGGTCTTCGGGAGGACGGGGCTGGTGACCAGGCACCGACTGCGGGGCCGGCGGTCGCCGTCGTCAGCCGGGACATCCTGCGCTTCAACAAGCGTAAGGACGGCCCCCGCGTCACTCTGTCCACCGCCACCTTCGAAGGGCGTCTGCGCGTCACCGACCCCGATGCCCTGCGCGCCACTCTCCTCGGCGGCATCGGCCCCGCCAAGGGCTACGGACAGGGCCTCCTCACGCTGGCTCCGATTCGCACCACCGAGGAAGCCGCCCATGGCTGACCCGTGGTGGCGTACCGGGCCACAGGACGTCCACCGTCTCGAGGACCGCATCAGCAGTCTCTACGCCAAGCACTCACAGCTTGCCGAGCGCGCCCAGGAATCCGCTGCCCGGGTCCGGGAAGGCCAGCGCCAGCTGCACGCTGGTCACGCAGTAAGTCGACAGGTCGGCGAGGAATCAACGCGTCTTTCGTCCTGGACATCGCCGACCTCTACAAGGCGGAGTACACCATCCCGCTGGCCTTCGACCTCGCCGCCCAGGGCTTGACCTCGGAACGGGACGCCCGAACCGCCCTGCGCGACGCAGTCGTCGAAGGCAAGCTGCTGCCCCGCATCGTCGCCGACATCAAACACCTCTTGGTCCCTGAGGGAACCGCACTCCCCGACGAGGGCCTCGGCGCCCTGTGGGACGACGGCGACACCGTCGTCACCAGCGGCCGCAACTGGAGCGCCACGGACCACCTCGACATCATCCCGGAGCCCGCCCAACCGGACGACTCCGCCCACGGGGAGGCACCACCATGAGCGCCGGCACGACCGTGATCGTCCTCATCGCAGCCCCGCCCGGCCTGCGCGGCCACCTCACCCGGTGGTTCGTCGAAGTCGCCGCCGGCGTTTACGTCGGCAACCCGAACCCCCGCATCCGCGACCGGCTGTAGAACGTCCTCGCCGAACGAATCCACGACGGCCAAGCGGTCATGATCGAACCGGCGACGACAGAACAGGGCTGGACCACCCGCACCGCTGGCCGCGAGCGGTGGACACCGGTGGATTTCGATGGCCTCACGCTGATCGCCCGTACACGTCAGAGCGGGCATCCGTGGCGGCCCATGAACGAGGTGAAGCAAAACAGCATGATCACGTAACAACACCCCAGGTCAGAAAGCGTCGTCCCCGCTCCCGCGGGGGTTGTCCCTCCGCGGCAGAGAAGGCACCCGCATCCGCCGCGTCGTCCCCGCTCCCGCGGGGGTTGTCCTCCCCGCGCCCGCGGGGGTTGCTCTGTCGCGCCGTCGTCCCCGCGCCCGCGGGGGTTGTCCCTGGATCGCGCTGGGCCCCTTGGCCACCTGACCGTCGTCCCCGCGCCTGCGGGGGTTGTCCGGCCACCCGGCCGGGCCGCAGCCTGATCGTGCGGTCGTCCCCGCGCCTGCGGGGGTTGTCCTCCCTACGCCAAGGCCGGGGTCGCGGCCACCTAGCTAGGTGCCCATGACGTACCCGTGCGTTCAGCAGATCCGGGGTAGTTGCTCGCCGAGCGGCATGTCCACGACCCGGGTGCCGCCGAGGCCGGTCCGGGCCACCACCATGCCCGGGTGGTCGGTGACGGCCTCGCCGATGATCGCGGCCTCGGCGCCCAGCGGGTGGGCCCGCATCGCGGCGAGGACGGCGTCGGCGTGCTCGCGGGCCACGAAGGCCACCAGCTTGCCCTCGTTGGCCACGTACATCGGGTCCAGGCCCAGCATGGCGCAGGCCCCGGCCACGGAGGGCGGCACGGGGACGGCGCGTTCCTGGACGACGACCCCGCAGCCGGCGGCCGTGGCGATCTCGTTGAGCGAGGCGGCGAGGCCACCGCGGGTCGGGTCGCGCAGGACGTGCAGGTCCGTGGTGGTGACCGACAGCATCGCCTCGGCCAGCCCGCCGAGCGCGGCGCAGTCGCTGAGGACGTCGCTCTCGAAGGCCAGGTTCTCCCGCTCGCTGAGGATCGCCACGCCGTGCAGGCCGATGGGGCCGCTGAGCAGGATCACATCGCCCGGCACCACCCGGTCGGGGCGCAGGTCGACCCCGGCCGGGACCAGGCCGACGCCGGCGGTGTTGATGTAGACGCCGTCGCCGTGGCCCGCCTCCACCACCTTGGTGTCGCCGGTCACCACCCGTACGTCCGCGGCGCGGGCGGCGGCGCCGATCGCCTCGGCGACCTGGGTGACGGTGTCGATGCCGACGCCCTCCTCCAGGATCAGCCCGCAGGAGAGGAAGGCCGCGCGGGCGCCGCTCATGGCGAGGTCGTTGACGGTGCCGTTGACGGCCAGGTCGCCGATGCTGCCGCCCGGGAAGAACAGCGGGCGGACGACGAAGGAGTCGGTGGAGAAGGCGAGGCGGGCGCCGCCGAGTTCGACCACCGCGGAGTCGGTGAGCGGGGCGGAAGCCTGCTCGGGCCCGGTGAGGGCGGGAAGCAGTACCTGTTCGACGAGTTCGGCGGACATGGCGCCGCCGCCCCCGTGACCCATCACCACCCTGGGCCGGTCGCGCAGGGGTGCCGGGCACGTCCACGACAGGGCGTCCACGACAGCGTTCGTGTCAGACAACGGAGCTGCCCTCCAGGTCCGGGGTCGAAGCGGAGGTCGGAGCGGGGGTTGAAGCAGGGGTTGAAGCGGGGGTTGGAGCGGACGTCGAGTCGGCGGTCGATGCGGCTGCGGGCGGGCGGGACGGCAGGTCGAGACGCCGGTAGAGGTAGTAGGCCGCGCAGGCGCCCTCGCTGGAGACCATGGTGGCGCCGAGCGGGGTCCGCGGCGTGCAGGTCGTGCCGAACGCCTCGCACTCATGGGGTTTGAGCAGGCCCTGCAGCACCTCGCCGCTGCGGCAGGCGGCCGGTTCCCGGGTGGTGATGTCGCCGACGTCGAAGCGGTACTCGGCGTCGTAGTCCCGGTAGCGGGACGACAGCCGCCAGCCGCTGTCGGGGATGACCCCGATGCCGCGCCAGGAGCGGTCGGTGACCTCGAAGACGTCGTCGAGCATGGCCTGCGCGGCCGGGTTGCCCTCGGCCCGCACCGCGCGCGGGTAGGCGTTGTCGACGATGTGCTCGCCCCGCTCCAGCTGCTGCAGGGTGCGCCGGACCCCCTCGAGGATGTCGAGTGGTTCGAAGCCGGTGACGACGATGGGCACCTTGAAGCGTTCGGCGAGCTCCGGGTACTCCTGCGTACCCATCACGCTGCAGACATGGCCGGCGGCCAGGAAGCCCTGCACCCGGCAGTCGGGCGACTGCATGATCGCCTCGATCGCGGGCGGGACCCGGACGTGCGAGACGAGCAGGCTGAAGTTGCGGATGCCGCGCTTGCGTGCCTGATACACCGTCATGGCGTTGGGGGGCGCGGTCGTCTCGAAGCCGATGCCGAAGAAGACCACCTGCCGGTCCGGGTTCTCCTCGGCGATGCGGAGCGCGTCCAGCGGGGAGTACACGACGCGTACGTCGCCGCCCTCGCCGCGCACCTGGAACAGGTCCCGTCCGGTGCCGGGCACGCGCAGCATGTCACCGAAGGAGCAGAAGATCACGTCGGGCCTGGAGGCGATCTCCAGCGCCTTGTCGATGACCTCCAGGGGTGTCACGCACACCGGGCAGCCGGGGCCGTGGATCAACTCCACTCCCTCGGGGAGCAGTTGGTCGATGCCGTGCCGGATGATGGTGTGCGTCTGCCCGCCGCACACCTCCATCAGCGCCCACGGCCTGGTCACCGTGGCCTTGATGTCGTCGAGCAGCCGCTGCGCGAGCTGAGGGTTCTGGAATTCGTCGATGTACTTCACTGCCGCACCTCCCCGGCCAGGTCACTGTCTGCCGATCCGGCCTGCGCGGCCTGTTCCCACGGGTCGCCGAACTCCTCCTCGAGCATGCCGAGGTTCTCGAACAGCTCGAGGGTCCGGCGTGCGGACTCCTCGTCCAGCCGTTGCAGGGCAAAGCCGACGTGGACGATGGCGTACTCCCCGACCTTCAGATCGGGCAGGTACTCCAGGCACACGTCCTTGACCACCCCGCCGAAGTCGACGGTGGCCATCCGGGTGCCGTCCCGTTCCTCGACGGCCAGCACTCTGCCGGGTACCGCCAGGCACATGCGTGTCTCCTCACTGCTGATGCTCAACTGCCGCGCCCGGCGCACCTGTCCGTGCGGCGACGACGAGCTGCCCGAGGGCCAGCCCGCCGTCGTTGGGCGGGATCTCGCGATGGCGCAGCACGGTGAATCCGTCCTCCCGCAGCCCCCGCGCGCAGGCCGAGGAGAGCAGCGTGTTGGCGAAGACGCCGCCGGTCAGCGCCACCGTGTGCAGGCCGGACGCCTCGCGGGCGGCGCGGCACACGTCCCGCACCATCCGGGCGACGGCCAGATGGAAGCGGGCGGCGATCATGGGAGCGGGTACTCCTTGCCGCACGTCCGCCGCGACGGCCGCCAGCAGCGGCGCCGGATTCGCGGTCAGCGGCGCCGGGTTCGCGGTCAGCGGTGCGCCCTCCTGCGATGCGTCACCGGCCACGTCGAAGACGTAGCGCGGGTCCTCGGGCACGGTGCCCGCCGAGACGGCCTCCGCCTCCAGCTCGATCGCGGCCTGGGCCTCGTAGCCGGCCCAGTGGCAGACCCCGGCCAGCGAGGCGACGGCGTCGAAGAGCCGGCCCATGCTGGAGGTCGGTACGCAGTTCAGGCCACGCTCCAACTGACGGCGAAGGAAGCCGAGTTCGGGAGGCGGGCAGGCGGCCGTGCAGGGCAGGTCCGGGTCGGCGGCCACGCCCGCGGCGTGCAGGTGGGCCAGCGCCATGCGGTACGGGCGCCGTACGGCGGTGTCCCCGCCGGGCAGCGGAACGTAGGACAGGTGGGCGAACCGGCGGAAGCCTCCGTAGCCGGCGAGCAGGAACTCGCCGCCCCAGACGGCCCCGTCGTCGCCGTGCCCGGTGCCGTCGAAGGCGACCCCGATCACCTCGGTGCCCGCCGGTGCGCCGTTCTCGGCCAGCGCCGAGGCGATGTGGGCGTGATGGTGCTGCACCCGGGCAACCGTCCGGCCGTCGGCGTGCTGCCGCGCCCAGGCGGCCGAACGGTAGGCCGGGTGCGTGTCGGTGACGAGGAGGCCGGGGCGGACGCCGGTGATCGACTCCAGTTGGCGCTCGGCGCGGCCGAAGGCGCGCTGGGTGGCCAGGTCGTCCATGTCGCCGATGTGGGCGGACAGCCAGGCCTTGTCGCCCTGGCCGAGACAGAGGACGTTCTTCAGGTCGCCGCCGGCCGCGAGCGCCGCGTCGACCCGCACGGGCAGCGTGACCGGCAGCGGGGCGTAGCCCCGGGAGCGGCGCAGCACCAGCGGCTCGCCGTCGCAGACCCGCACCACGGGGTCGTCGCACGGCACATGGACCGGCCGGTCGTGCGTCAGCCAGGCGTCGGCGAGGACGGCAAGGCGTTCCAGGGCCTCCTCGTCGTCGGTGACGATGGGCTCTCCGGAGAGGTTTCCGCTGGTCATCACCAGCAGGCCCGGCGCCGGGCCGTCGTCGGTGCCCGGACGGGCCTCGGCCAGCAGGAGATGGTGCAGCGGCGTGTACGGGAGCATGATCCCGAGGTCCGGGCTGCCCGGGGCGACCGCGTCGGCGGGCACGGGCCGTCCGGTCGAGTGCTCGGTGACGGCGCGTCGGCGCAGCAGGACGATGGGGCGTACCCGCCCGGTGAGCAACTGCCGTTCCAGCGGGCCCAGGTGGACCAGGTGCTCGATGTCGTGGACGTCCCTGGCCATCAGCGCGAACGGTTTGTCCCCGCGTGCCTTGCGGCGGCGCAGTTCGGCGACTGTGCCGGCCCGGGTCGCGTCGCAGGCGAGGTGGTATCCGCCGAGGCCCTTGACGGCGAGGATCCCGCCCGCCGCGAGCAGCGCCCGGGCCGCGGCGAGGGCCGGCTCCCCGTGCACGGGGCCCGTGGCGGCCTCCGCCGGGACGAAGCTCAGCCGCGGGCCGCAGTGCGGGCAGGCCACGGGCTGTGCGTGGAATCTGCGGTCGGCGGGGTCGTGGTACTCGCGGTCGCAGTCCGGGCAGAGCGGGAAGCGCGCCATCGTCGTGTGCGCGCGGTCGTAGGGGAGGCCGGTGACGATGGTGAAGCGCGGCCCGCAGTGCGTGCAGGTGATGAAGGGATGGCGGTGGCGCCGGTCGTGCGGGTCGGACAGTTCCCTCAGGCAGGCGTCGCAGGTGGCGGTGTCGGGTGCCACCAGCGTGCGGACGGGTCCGTCCGTACGGGACGGCACGATGCGGAAGCCGCTCTCCCGGATGGCCGGTAGCTCGGCCGACTCGACCGATTCGACCGAGGCCAGCGGTGGCGCCTCCGGGGCGAGCCGGGAGCGGAAGCGGTCCACCGCGTCCGGCGGGCCCTCGACCTCCACCACGACGCCTTCGCCGGTGTTGGTGACATGCCCCGCGAGCCGCAGCCGGGTGGCGAGCCCGTACACGAACGGCCGGAACCCCACGCCCTGCACCACGCCCCGTACGACGATCCGGGCCCGACGGACGGTCTGTCCGTCCCGCTCGGGGGCGTCGACGCCCGGGGTGCCGCTCACGCCTCGGTCCGGGCCATCACCGGGGCGTGGACGGCCTGCCCCTCGGCGGCGGCGAGCGCCCGGTCGACCAGCACGCCGGCCCCCTCGCCGCTGCGCACGGAGGTGAGCACCACCTCCACGCCCGGGTTGACCCGCTCCACATGGTCTCGGAACGCGGCCTCGTCGAACTCGGCCGGTCCGGCCAGGTCGGACTTGGTGACGACCACCAGGTTGGCCAGGCCGAAGGCGGTGGGGTACTTCAGCGGTTTGTCCTCGCCCTCGGTGACCGAGGCCAGCACCACGCGCAGCGACTCGCCCAGGTCGTAGGAGGCCGGGCAGACCAGATTGCCCACGTTCTCCACGAACAGCAGACGGGTGTCCTCGGGCAGCCAGTCGTGCAGATGGCCGGCGAGCATGTCCGCCTCCAGGTGGCACAGCCCGTCGGTGAGCACCTGCTTGACGGGGACGCCGGAACGGGCGAGGCGGGTGGCGTCGTTCTCCGTGGCGAGGTCGGCGGTGAGGGCAGCGGCGGCGATGCCGCGTTCCCGGGCCAGCAGCAGTTCACGCTCCAGCAGGGCCGTCTTGCCGCTGCCGGGGCTCGACAGGAGGTTGATCACTGTCGTGCCGCGGGCCGTCAGTTCGGTGCGCAGGATGTTCGCCGCCCTGGTGTTCTTGGCGAGCACGGCCTGCCGGAGGTCGACTGTGCGGCACATGGTCAGTTCTCCTCGGATCGACCGGCGGGTGTGGGCGGGGGCGCGTCGGCCTCCGTGGTCCACTGCACTTCGGTGATGCGCAGCTCGCGCCCCGACAGCAGCTCGGTCGCGGCCGAGTGGCACTGCGCGCACACCAGGTCGGGCGGCATCCCGGTGTCCCAGGTGCGCCCGCACGGCTGACAGCTCGCCCGGCCCGGCACGGAGCGCATCACCAGCCGGGCGCCCTCCAGTACCGTTCCGGCGCAGGCCAGTTCGAAGCAGAAGGCGAGCGAGTCCGGGACGACTCCGGCCAGTTCGCCGATGTCCACCCCGACCTGCCGCACGCCCTGCGCCCCGTTGGCCCGCGCCGCCTGCTCGACCTGGTCGACCACCGACAGCGCGACGGACATCTCGTGCATCGCCGCTCCGTCCTGGGCCGGGAAGTGCTCCCCGCCCATTAGAGGCGGGACGGCTGCGGTGCACCGACCGGCACGCCGCGCCGGGCCGGCCGGACAACCCGATCGGTGCAGGCCCCTGCGCGGACCGCTCTGCGGGCGGGCGCACATCCTGCGGTCACATCCTGCGGATGCGCAGATAACGCTGCACGTCGGGCCAGACGGCTGCGACGACCGCCGCGAGCGCGGTGGCCGTGACCATGGCGGCGGCGCCGCCGATGACTCGCTTCTTCATGGTGCTCTCCGTGAAGGGGATGGGAGGGATGGGCGGCTCGTCCGTACGTGGTTCATGTCACGACGGCCTCGGCGCGGATCAGTTCACCGACCATGCGCACCGCCTCGGGCACCGCCGCGGCCACCTGGGGGCTGAGGCCGATGCCCTCCTCGACGGCGGCCGGTTCGCAGCCCACCACCAGGGTGCGCCGCGGCGGTCGTGCGCCGGTGCCCGCGCACAGGGCGTCCAGCAGCGCCAGTACGGCGTCCGGGGACATGCGGTGGCCGTCCAGGGCGACACCGTCCGGCTGCTGCCGGGTCCCGGGGTCGGTGGCGTCGATGAGGTACAGCGTGCCCGGCTCGCCGCCCTGTGCCGTCGCGTCGAGGAGGACGAGCGTGTCGTAGCCGTCGAGCAGCTGGTAGGCCAGGTGCACGCCGCGGATGCCGATGTCGGCGACCTCGACGCCCTCCGGGAGGTCCTGCCCGGCCAGGACGCGGGCGGCTTCGACGCCGAAGCCGTCGTCGCCCAGGAAGATGTTGCCCACCCCGGCGACCAGGGTGCGCGCGGGACTGCCGGACCCGTTGCTCACGCGTCCTCCTCGGTGCTCGCGACGACGACCTCGTCGGGCTGGAAGTAGAGGTACCGGCCCTGTTCCCGGCGGATGTCGGCGCCCGGGTCGTCCTCGACGGTGACCGCGAGGTGCACCCCGCCGTCGACGTCGTGCAGCACCGCTTCCACCAGGGCCCGTCGGCCGTCGAGGAAGAGGTCCTGGGCGTCGGTGTGCCGCAGCCGGGGCCGCAGCACCACCCGGCTTCCGGCCCGGACCTTCTGTCCGTCGATCAGGACGTGGTCCCTGGCCGGGTCGACGGAGGCGTCCGCGCCCGGGTCCCACCAGGGGGCCTCCGGCCGGGGGAAGCCGGGG
>NZ_BAAAIZ010000041.1:13643-34779 GCF_039526425.1 Streptomyces thermospinosisporus | reverse complement strand
GGCCCCCGCCGCCGGCCCGCCGGCCGGGGCGGCGCTCTCGCGGAAGACCGGAACCTCCTCGGCTCCGGAGGAGTACGGCGCGGGCGCGCCCGGCGTGGTGATCTCGCGCAGGCCGCGCACCGCGCCGTGCAGGCGATCCAGCACCTCGGGAGGCATCGAGTCGGCCAGGTCGATCACCGCGGCGGCCCGGGGGTCGGTGCCCCTGGCCTCCCGCTTCTCCTCGTCGGTGAGCGCCGCGGTGCGCAGCGCCAGGATCTCGTCGATCTCCGTGGCGTCGTACAGGACGCCGGGGCTCTCGGGGGCGATGGCCGGATGGTCCTCGAGGATGATCGGTGAGGAGAGCACCAGGTCGCGGGAGTCCGGCTCCCCGGCCAGCACCGGCCAGGTGTGCAGATTGCGGCAGCCCGTGACCGCGGGCGCGGCCCACTCCGGGGGGTCGGTCAGCGACAGGAAGGCGCCGGTGTCCAGGCACAGCAGGGTGTGCGTGGCGACCAGGGAGCGCAGCAGCGCGGCGTCGCGGTCCTCGCTCTCGGCCGGCAGCCAGGTGCTGGTGTTCTCCACCACGAGGGTCAGGCGCTGCGTGGTGTACGGCCCGCCCAGAGGCTCCGCCGACAGGCGCACGCGGCCGGCGATGTCCTCACGGCGCCGCACCAGCCGTCCCACGACCCGTCCTTCGGCGTCCTCGACCGGCTCGGTCTCCTCGGCCGCGGGACGGGAGAAGGGCAACTCCAGGCCGGGGCCGGTCAGTTCCTCCACCGGGACGGTGAAGCGGACCTGCTCCTCGGTGCCCTCGTCCCAGGGCACCAGGACCCGGTCGTCGAGGCGGAGTTCGGGCACGGTCCCGAACCGGCCGTCCGGCAGGGCCCGCTGGACCGTGCGCCGCTGGGCGTGCAGGAAGCGCACCTCGACGGCGAGGGCCGCGCCGCGCCGGGGCTCCATCAGCAGTTCGGTGTGCTGGAAGTCGTGCTCGTCGGCCGCGGTGGTCCACGACGGCGGCACCAGCACCCCGAACTGCCAGCGCAGCCGGTTCTTCGCGGCCGACGCCCGGTACGGGTACAGCACGTATCCCTCGAAGAGCACGGCGTCGGCGACCTGACGGGCGACGGCCAGGCGGTTCTCGGTCGCCGGGGGGAACGCCGTCAGGGGTGTCGTGGTCACGGTGCCCCCTCCCCGGCCGCCGCCAGCAGCCGGTCCACGGTCGCCTCCCAGGAGGGCAGCGCCTGACCGGAGCGGTAGGCGAGCAGCGCGTCCATGGTGTCCCGGGGCAGCCGCACCCAGGCCGAGCCCGGGAAGTGCTGCTCGATCATCTCCCGCCAGATCTTCACCGGCATCCGGAAGGTGGCCTCCCGGTCCCAGGGGACCGGCTCGACGTGGAAGCCGCCGGCGCCGGTGAAGGCGGTGCCGGAGAACAGCATCAGCAGGGGTACGTCGCTGTCGTCGAGTGCGTGGAAGTAGCGGGTGGAGGCGATGTCCATGTCGTAGGTGCAGGGCACCGGCAGGTCGGCCTCCGTCTCGCCGGTGAAGCCCTGCACCATCAGCTGGACTTGGGCGAACTGCACGGGCTTGAGGCTGCTCCCCCACCGGGAGCGTTCGCCGAAGAGGTCGCCCAGGGCCGCCGCCTCGGTGTCGTCGTAGGCGCGCCGGGCGGGTTCGATGCGGATCTGGCAGCGCAGCGCCAGCGCGTGCACCCGGGTGTCCGGGGACGAGGTGACGCGCAGCCGGAACACCAGGGTGGGGCCGGCCGCGTACGGGTCGGCGCGCACGCCGGTGCAGCTGAAGGCGAACTCGGTCACGCGTGACTCCTGCGCGGTTGACGGGCGTCGCGGGCCCGCTCGCGGACATGGGCGAAGAAGGCGGCCAGTTCGGCGTGTGCCTCGGCACCGCCGTCGAAGCCCTGCCAGTGCAGGCGCATGCGGCCCACCAGCTCGTAGCAGATGTCGATCGGCACCAGATGGCACTCCACGCGGCCCTCGTGCTTGCGCAGCAGCAGCGCTTCCACGTCGGCTTCGAGGAGCCGGGCGAGCAGGGAGCCGCCGAGCACCGACTGCCAGGTCTCCGGGTCCAGTTCGCTCTCGGTCGCCCCGGCCGGGCTCGGGTAGAAGGCGACCGTGCGGCCGAGCGCGGAGTTGCGGAACAGGAAGACGACACCCACCGGGATGCCCAGCCGCTCCCAGGTCCCCTCGTCGATGCCGTGCGCCGAGTCGGTCAGACAGCGGCCGGGGACGGTGCGGAAGCGCCCGCCGGCCGCGCCCGGGCGTTCCAGCACCTGGGCGCACGGATCGCAGGCGCAGGCCAGGGACCGCCGTTCGGTGTCGACGAGATGCCGGTGGCGCTCGCCGGGCAGCGGCGTCGCGCACAGCTCGCAGCGCTCCTCGCGGGGAGCGCGGGCGGCCAGGAACCGCGCCAGACCGCCCGGCCGGGCGGCACCGGGGCCGTGCCGCCGGTCACCCGGGGCGGGGGTGGTCCGGGCGGTGCGGGGGCCATGGACGCTCCTGTCGGAGCCGGAGCCGTACGCGCTCTTCTCGACGCCGGAGCCGTACGCGGGCCGCTCGACGCCGGAGCCGTACGCCCTCCTGTCGACGCCGGGGCCGTGCGAACTCCTCTCGGCGCCGGAGCCGTCGGACCGCTCGACGCCGGAGCCGTATGCACTCCCGTCGGCACCGGAACCGTACGCACTCGCGTCGGCACCGGAACCGTACGCACTCGCGTCGGCACCGGAACCGTACGCACTCCTGTCGACGCCGGGGCCGTGCGAACTCCTCTCGGTGCCGGAGCCGTACGCGGGCCGCTCAACGCCGGAGCCGTACGCACTCGCGTCGGCACCGGAACCGTACGCACTCCTGTCGACGCCGGGGCCGTGCGAACTCCTCTCGGTGCCGGAGCCGTACGCGGGCCGCTCAACGCCGGAGCCGTATGCACTCCCGTCGGTGCCGGAGCCGTACGCGGGCCGCTCGGCGCTCGGTGCGCCGCTCACGAGGCCCGGCCGGCCGGCGGGCGGCCGCTCGTGCTCAGCGCGCCGGGCGGCCCCGACCCGATCTGCAGCAGTACCGGCTCGCGGGCCGTGTCCGCGTCCAGCCGCACCTCGGTGACCTCCGGGGCCAGGCCGGCCAGGGCGTCCCGGGCCGCCTGTTCCACGGCCTCGCGGGTGCTGCCGCAGCCGCAGCCGGCCGATCCGGTGAGCCGCAGCCGCAGGGCGCCCGAGTCCGTGTCGAAGCCGGCGTTCTCCACGGGGTACGGCACGGCGTCCAGTGCCCGGGCGATGCGGGGCTCCACGTCGGCCGGGTGCAGGTCGTGCAGCACCAGCAGGCTCGCCACCACTTCGTCGTCGAGCAGCGCGGTGAGGGCCTGTTCGCCCGGTGCGCCGGGGAGACGCCCCAGCAGCTCCACGATGCGGGCGAGGCCGGCGCCGTAGAACTGCATGAGCACCCGGACGAGTTCCTCCGCGGCCTCGCACGCGGCGGGGTCGCCGCTCTCGGCGAGCCGGTCGAGCACCTCCTCGACCATGCGCCCGGCCGCCTCGGCGCTCACCGTGCCGCGGTCCGCCGCGCCCTGCGCGCCGCTCATCCGGCCAGGCCGCTCAGGCCGGTGGGGACGTGCATGCTCTTCACCGTCCTGCCTCCGCCCACGTACATGTGGACACCGCACGGCAGGCACGGGTCGAAGCTGCGCACGGTGCGCATGATGTCGATGCCCTTGAAGTTCTCCGGCGGGTTCTCCTCGAAGATGGGCGTGTTCTGCACCGCGTCCTCGTAGGGGCCCGGCGTGCCGTAGCTGTCGCGGACGGAGGCGTTCCACGGGGTGGGCGGGTACGGGTGGTAGTTGGCGATCTTCCCGTCGCGGATGACCAGGTGGTGGGAGAGCACGCCGCGCACCGCCTCGGTGAAGCCGACGCCGATCGACTCGTCGGGGACCTCGAACTTCTCCCAGGTCTGGGTGCGTCCGGCGCGCACCTCCTCCAGGCCCTTCTCCGCGAAGTGCAGGGCGACGGCGGCCGAGTACGCCTGGAAGTAGGTGCGGGCGCGGTTGCGCTCCAGGGCGTTGCTCCACTGCGGGATCTTCCACTCGAAGGTGGTCTCGGGCTTGGTCAGGGTGCGCGGCAGGTTGATGACGACGCTGTGCCCGGTCGCCTTGACGTAGCCGATGTCGACCAGCCCGGACAGGGCGGTGGACCACAGCCGGGCGATGGGGCCGCCGCCGGTGTCGAGCGCCAGGTGGTCCTTGCCGTCGAACCACCTCGGCGACATCACCCAGCTGTACTTGTCGTCGAAGTTCCGCTTCTGCGGGGCGGGGAGGGTGTGCTGGTTCCACGGGTGGCGCGGGTCGACCGGGTTGCCGAGCGGGTCCCGGGTGACGAACTGCTCCTGGCCCTCCCAGTCCTCGTAGTAGGAGCTGCCCAGCAGGATGCGGATGCCGAGGTTGATCTCGGTCAGGTCGTTGGTGACCAGTTTGCCGTCCACGATCACGCCCGGGGTGACGAACATGCGCCGGCCCCAGTCGGTCATGTTGGCGTAGGTGAAGTCGCAGTACTCCGGGTCGTTGAGCGCGCCCCAGCAGCCGAGCATCACCCGGCGGCGGCCGACGTTCTCGTAGCCGGGCAGCGCCTCGTAGAAGAAGTCGAACAGGTCGTCGTGGAGCGGCACGACCCGCTTCATGAACTCGACGTAGCGCATCAGGCGGCTCAGGTAGTCCGTGAAGAGCTGCACGGAGGCGACGGTGCCGACGCCGCCCGGGTACAGCGTGGAGGGGTGCACATGGCGGCCCTCCATCAGGCAGAACATCTCCCGCGTGTACCGGCTGACCTGGAGCGCCTCCCGGTAGAACTCGCCCTCCAGCGGGTTGAGGGAGCGCATGATGTCGGCGATGGTGCGGTAGCCGTGCTCGGCGGCGTGCGGGGCCTCGGTGCGCTCGGCGAGTTCGAGAACGCCCGGGTTGGTCTCGCGGACCATCTTCTCGCAGTAGTCGACCCCGACCAGGTTCTCCTGAAAAATGTTGTGGTCGAACATGTACTCGGCGGCCTCGCCGAGGTTGATGATCCATTCACCGAGGTGCGGGGGCTTCACCCCGTAGGCCATGTTCTGCGTGTACACCGAGCAGGTGGCGTGGTTGTCGCCGCAGATGCCGCAGATGCGGCTGGTGATGAAGTGCGCGTCGCGCGGGTCCTTGCCGCGCATGAAGACGCTGTAGCCGCGGAACACCGACGAGGTGCTGTAGCACTCCGCCACCTGCTTCTGCTTGAAGTCGATCTTCGTGTGGATGCCGAGGCTGCCCACGATCCGGGTGATCGGGTCCCACGCCATCTCCACCAGGCCGGTGCTGTCACCGGTGGTCGTCGTCGCCATCGTGTCTGTGCTGCCCTTCGGTCGGTCGGGGTGTGCGAGCGGGGGGAGTGCCGACGGTGATCGGGTGCGGGGGCCTCACCACGGCGGGCGGTAGCCGGTGGTGATCTTCCGGCCGGTGTGGCGCCACTTGGGTTCCTTGTCCACGGTGTCGGCCGTGATGGAGCGCAGCCGGCGGACCAGCGCGCCGTAGGCGCGGCTGCCGGTGCTGGAGAGCTTGGCGCCGGGGGGCTCGTCCATGAACGGCATGAACTTGTCGGGGAAGCCGGGCATGGTGCAGGCGATGCAGATGCCGCCCACGTTCGGGCAGCCGCCGATCCCGTTCATCCAGCCGCGCTTGGGCACATTGCACTTCACGACCGGCCCCCAGCAGCCGATCTTCACCAGGCACTGCGGCGAGTCGTACGACAGCGCGAACTGGCCCTGCTCGTAGTAGCCGGCCCGGTCGCAGCCCTCGTGCACGGTCGCCCCGAACAGCCAGGTGGGGCGGAGCTTGTCGTCCAGCGGGATCATCGGCGCCGAGCCGGCGGCCTGGTAGAGCAGGTAGGTGAGGGTCTCGGCGAAGTTGTCGGGCTGGATGGGGCAGCCCGGCACGCAGACGATGGGGATGCCCGCCTTGGACTTCCAGTCCCAGCCCAGGTAGTCGGGCACGCCCATGGCGCCGGTGGGGTTGCCGGCCATGGCGTGGATGCCGCCGTAGGTGGCGCAGGTGCCGATCGCGACGACGGCGAGCGCCTTGGGCGCCAGCCGGTCGATCCACTCGCTGGTGGTGATGGGCTGGCCGGTCTCCGGGTTGTCGCCGAAGCCGCACCAGTAGCCCTCCGGCTTGATCTCCTCGTTGGGGATGGACCCCTCGATCACCAGGACGAAGGGGTCGATCTCGCCTCGTTCGCCCTTGAAGAACCACTCGATGAACGTGTCCGCCCCTCCGACCGGGCCGCACTCGAAGTCGATCAGCGGCCAGTGCACGGCGATCTTCGGCAGCCCGGGCAGCGCGCCCAGGGCGATCTCCTCGATGCTGGGCTGCATGGCGGCCGTCAGGGCGACCGAGTCTCCGTCGCAACTCAGGCCCGCGTTGATCCAGAGGATGTGGATCGGCTTGTCGTCCGTGCCGACCGCGCCAGAGGTGTCCGGCGCCTCGCTCGTGGCCGGGGTTGCTGCGTTCATCGATGCCTCCTGGGGAGGAATGCGGCAGAGCCGATGCGTCGGCCCCTGGGGTTCCCTGCTAAGAGTCGGCCACCTGCTCCGCCTTCGCAGCGGAGCCGATGCGCTCGGACGACGCGGACCGCTCGTGCACGGACGCGGTCTGCTCGCGTACGGAAGCGGCCTGCTTGCGGACGAACGCCCGGCGCAGCGCGTGGTACGGCGATGCGGGGTCGAAAAAGATCCTTCGCATGCGGTCGAGTTCTCGCGCGCGGACCGCCGCCAGCGGAGTGAGGGCCTCCCGCCGCTCGCTCTCGGCCTTCTTCTCGGCGAGCCGTGCGGGCGCCCCGGGAGAAGCCGCCCAGAGTTCGGCCAGTCGGGTGACCTCGGCCGTGAAACGGGCCGGAGCACACTCGACGAGCCGGTCGGCCAGACCCAGTTCCACGGCCCTGGCGGCGCTGACCGGCAGCGCCTGCGTCATCAGCCGCTCGGCCGCCGCGGGACCGACCCGGCGGGGCAGGCTGTACGTCCAGTACTCCGAGCCGTACAGGCCCATCAGCCGGTAGTGCGGATTGAGCACGGAACCGGAGCGGCACCACACCTCGTCCGCCGCGAGGGCCAGCATGACCCCGCCGGCGGCCGCGTTGCCGCCGAGCGCGGCGACGACCAGCCGGTCCGTGGTGGTCAGAACGGCCTCGACCAGGTCGTTCATGGCGTTGATGTTGGCCCAGGACTCGGCCGCCGGGTCGGGTGCGGCCTCGATGACGCCCAGGTGGATGCCGTTGGAGAAGAAGTCCCGGGCGCCGCCGAGCACCAGGACCGTGGTGGGCCGCTCCAGCGCGGCCCGGTAGGCGGCCAGCAGGCGCCGGCAGTGGCCGGTGGACATGGCGCCGCCCGGGAACGAGAAGGACAGCACGCCGACCGGTCCGTGCTCCTGGTAGCGGATGTCCGACCAGGTGCCCTCGGTGTCCTTGGTGTCCTCGGTGTCCTTGGTGTTCTTGGTGTTCTTGGTGTCCTTGGTGTCCTCGGTGTCCTTGGCGCATGGCAGCACCGGCAGGGGCGCCTCCGGCAGCCGGGGCAGGCGCCCGGCCAGGGCCAGGGTGGCGGGCAGCTTGCAGGCGCGCGGCTCACCGGGGCGGCTGCGCTGCCGCAGCTCCGGGATCCACACCGCGCCGTCCGTCGTCGCCCGGCAGACGGCGCCCGCACGGGTCGCCAGCAGCTCGCCGGGGCGGCCGCGCAGCCGGTGCTCGGCGTGGCCGCCGTGCAGGAACCATGCGCCGCCGAGCAGCGTGTCCAGCACGCCGGGCTGGGAATCGGCGGCCCGGAGCTTGCGCAGAACCGTCTCGGTGGTGTCCTCGGCCCACGCGATCCGGCGCGTCTCCTGGCGCATCGGGGGCCGGGTGCGGGCCCCGGGGGCGCTCGGCAGGGTGCGCTGGCCGGCGGGGGTGAAGGTGCCGGAGGCGAACCTCTCCACCGCCGTCAGCACGGCGTCGAGGGCCGCGTCCGCCAGCTCGTTGCGGTACAGGTCGCTCTTGCCGGCCCCCGGCGGCACGGGGAAGCCGGCCGTCGCCCACACCGGCCCGGCGTCCATCTCCGCCTCGGCCTGCAGCACGGTGACACCCCACTCCGCGGCGCCCTCCTGGAGCGCCCAGTCGAGGGAGGACGGGCCGCGGTCGCCCACGGGGCCCGGATGGACGATCAGGCAGGTGTGCCTGGTCCACACGTCACGCGGGACGACCGTCTTCAGCATCGGGGCCAGGACGAGATCGGGCGCGTGCCGCTCGACGGCGGCGCGCACGTCGTCGCCCGTGGCGGTCACCTCGACGGCGACGGTGTGGGCGCGGTCGCGGAGCTCGGCGTGCACGCGCTGCGTGAGGCTGTTGTAGGCACTGGCGATGAGCAGGATGCGCATGTCGAATCTTCCGGGTCTCCCGGGTCTTCCGGGTTGCGGCGCGGGCGGCTGGGCCACGGGCTGCGATCGTCCGGTATCCAGGCCCCGGGGCCGCGGCAATGAATCCCGTTCATCACTCGTACGAGGCGCGCTTCCCGCCACATGGAAGGCTGCGGGCGTGTGACGGGCGGGTGACGAACCCGGGGCTGCTCGTGCGGCGGGCCGGGCTGCGTGCGGCGGGCCGGGCTCCGCGCGGCGGTCTGGCCGATATGACTGATATGTCCACTGAGGGGAACCCGGGGTGTCCGGACGCGCGAGGTGTGCCCTCGATGACAGGCAGGACGCGCAGAGCGCGCAGGACACGACAGCGGACAGGCAGGTCGGCACATGGCCAGGAGGCACGAGTCACGACAGTCGGACGATCACGGGCCCAGCCGTCACCAGGGCTCGGAGCACCACGGCTGGTCGCCCGACGTCGACGAGCAGCGACAGCAGGACAACCCCAGCGCCCACCGCTCCTTCCACCCGGAGGAGCACGCGCCGTCGCGCGGAGCGGGGCGCGAACCGTCGAAGGAGGAACGCACCTCCGTCCCCGGCGACGTGGCGAAGAGCGACACCCGGCGCGGCGAGGAGTACGGCGCCGAGCCTCAGCAGGGCAAGCGGGACACCGAGCGCAGGGGCCCTTCCGGGCGCCCCGCCGGCAGCAAGGACGCCTCGGAGTTCACGGGCGTCGACCCGGAGGACGACTCCTGACCGGGCACCTGCGTCATGCGCTCGCGGCGAGCCGGGTGCGCAGGTTGTGCAACTGGCGGGCCCGCATCATCCAGTGCGCGGGCTCCCGGAGCAGCAGATCGACCGGCCGGGTGAGCCGGAGCGGCCGGGCACGCCGCGCGTACGGACGACCAGGCGCGTCGCGTCGGGCGGCTCCGGCCGCAGCTGGAAGCCCCAGATTCCCGCTCCCCCGCGCCGGCGGCAGGGGCTCGGTGTGCGGATCGTCATCGCGGCCGGCTGGAACAAGACGGACATCGGCCAGGACGGGTCCGTGACCTCGCCGCACGCTCCTCGCCATGGTGACCGGACGCTCCACGCCATGGTGACCGGACGCTCCTCGCCATGGTGACCGGACGCTCCACGCCATGGTGACCGGAGGTGGACCGTTCATGATCACTGGGCCCAGGGAGCGGATCACCCGGCGGCACGGGCACAGGCGTCCGTGAGCAGCCCGGAGCGGCCCTGAGGCCGCCGCCGGGCCCCGCCCATGACCGGCAATGACCATCCGACGACGGCAGCAGCACCGACCTGATATGCGGGTGCGCATACTGTGAGAGCGGGCCTGCTACCAGTCCGTCAGGTCGACGAGCAGATCGCAGTGCGGGTCGTCACCGGCGGGCTGCTGGTACTGCTCTTCCGTGATCAGGCTGGGAAGAGCGGCGATCAGCGCCGTGGGTGCGTTGGTCAGCCGGATGTCGACGCCGATGATGCCGGGCTGATCGGGCCGCTGCACATACAGGCGCAGCACTGCATGACCACACATCAGAAAACCGACCAGGAAAGGGTTTTCCTCGTCGCCGGGGTCGGACAGCGCCCGCACGACAGTGAGCACCTGACCCTCTTCGGGTTCGGGGTCCGGGGTGATCTCCTCGGGCCGGAGGCGGACGACGGTCATCCCCATGGCCTCGCTGATGTCGCTGCTGCTGTAGAGCTGCGTGCCTTTCAGCACGGTGCGCAGGATTCCGGGGATGTAGTAGGGGGCTACAACGTCGTGAGGGATCTCGTACAGGAACGTGGCGCCGTCCTCGTCGTCCCCGGCATGGACGGCGATGCGTACGGCGCCCGGGGCGGGCAGGACACCACGCAGGTGCCAGTCCTCGGCGAGGGGCGCGTTGAGGTAGTAGAGCAGCAGACGGCTGACAGCCGCCTGCTGATCCCGGTCTTCGGGATCCGTCACTTGTTCATCCATCCGGGACACTTGTTGTGCGGCTGGTTGCGGCAGAAGGCGTTGATGACACCTATCTTCTGCCCCTTGACGGCGTCGTACCTTCCGTCCTTCGTCTTGCGCGTGTACTGCACGATCACAGTGAATGTGACCTGTGCGGGCTGGCCGCCGGTCTTGATGGCAACGCCGTCGTACTCCCGGCATCAGTCGACGTGCACCGGACTCGCTTGTCGAACGGGTCCGGCATCGCCGGATTCGGCTTGGCCTGCGCGGGGGAAGCGCCGGACAGGAGAAAAGCAGCGCAAAGGACAGCGGCCGGTAATGCGATGATCTTCCTCATGCGGCGATCTTGACATGCACAACAACGGACATGCACCGCAGTTTTGGGACACATCCGGGCGGACATCTCAGCCGCAGCCACTCCGCGACCCGCGGTAACCCTGTCCACCTCGCGGCAGCGGGCGGCCACCGCCCCGGGCCCCTGCACGGAACAGCACCCACTCGTCCGGAACCAACCGCTCCACCAGAGCAGTCATGCACGGCCCGACGAGCGATCACGCCGAACGAAACGACGTCTTCATGCGCGCAGGGTGCCCGGCGCGAGGGCCGCTCGGCCCGGGGCGAGGGCCGCTCGGCCTGGGGCGAGGGCCGCTCGGCCTGGGGCGAGGGCCGCTCGGCCTGGGGCGAGGGGGCCGACCGGGGGGCGGATCGGGAAGCCGGCCGGCGTGTGCCGGGGAGCCGACCGGCGTGTGCCAGGGAGCCGACCGGCGTGTGCCAGGGAGCCGACCAGTGCGTGCCGGGGAGCCGACCGGTGCGTGCCGGGGAGCCGACCAGTGCGTGCCGGGGAGCCGACCAGTGCGTGCCGGGGAGCCGACCGGTGCGTGCCGGGGAGCCGACCGGTGCGTGTCGGGGAGCCGACCGGTGCGTGTCGGACCGCTTGGAGCCGCGTCGCGGTCCGGACACTGCGTTGAGAAGCCCGCCGCTTCTCTCCCGTGGCACGCGGACGCCACGGGGCGTTCCGCGACCGGAAAGGATCCGCTCATGCGCTACGCCGTCCTCGGCACCGGCATCGTAGGCCGGACCATCGCCGCCAGACTCGCCGCGCTCGGCCACCAGGCCCTGATCGGCACCCGTGACGTGCAGGCGACCCTCGCCCGCACCGGGCCCGACCCCATGGGCAACCCGCCCTTCGCCGAATGGCACACGGCTCACCCCGAGGTGCGGCCCGCGCCCTACGCCGAGGCCGCCTCGCAGGCGCAGGCCGTGGTCAACGCGACCTCGGGCGGCGCCAGTCTCGCGGCCCTGACCGCCGCGGGCGCGGACAACCTCGCGGGCAAGGTGCTGATCGACGTCGCCAACCCGCTGGACGCCTCCGCCGGAATGCCGCCGGTGCTGAACCCGGTCAACACCGACAGCCTCGCCGAGCAGATCCAGCGGGCCTTCCCCGAGGCGAAGGTCGTCAAGACCCTCAACACCATGAACTGCCGGATCATGGTCGATCCCTCCCGTGTGCCGGGCGAGCACAACGCGTTCGTCTCGGGCGACGACGCCGCCGCCAAGGAGCAGGTGACCGAGCTGCTGCTCTCCTTCGGCTGGCCACGGTCCGCCGTGCTGGACCTCGGCGACATCACCACCGCCCGCGGTGCCGAGATGCTGCTGCCGATGTGGCTGCGCCTGTTCGGAGCGTTCGGCCACCCGGACTTCAACTTCCACATCGCCCGCGCCTGACCGCCGGTCACCGCAGGGTCTGACCACCGGTCACCGCAGGGTCTGACCACCGGTCACCGCAGGGTCTGACCACCGGTCACCGCAGGGTCTGACCACCGGTCACCGCAGGGTCTGACCGCCGGTCACCGCAGGGTGAACCAGGTGCGCTTCCCCTCGTCGGTGGGGCGGGCGCCCCAGCTGTCCGCGAGCATGCGGACCAGATTGAGGCCGCGGCCGGACTCCTCGTCCTCCTCGGCACGACGGGGTTCCGGCAGATGACAACTGCCGTCGCTCACCTCGACCGTGAGTTCCGCGGCGGTGCGGCACACATGCAGGGTGATGGGCCCGCGGCCGTGCTGCACCGCATTGGTGAGCAGCTCGGACACGAGGAGCCGTGCGTCGTCGGTCTTCTCCTGGCAGCCCCATGCGGCGAGGGTCTTGGCGAGGAAGGAACGCCCCTCGTGCACGGACTCGGGGCGGGCGGGCAGTGCCGTCGTGGCGGAGGCGAGGGGCGCCGCGGGCAGCTGGACCAGCAGGAGGGTGACGTCGTCGTCGTGCCCCTCGGCGTCCGGGCGCAGCGTGGACAGGATGCGGTCGGCCGCCGTGTCCAGGCTCGGTGTGCGGGTGGTGAGCAGCGAGCCGCAGGTGGACGTCAGCTGGCGGATCCGGTCCTCGATGTCGCAGTCGGGGGTCTCTATCAGGCCGTCGGTGTACAGCACCAGGGTCGCGCCGGGCGGGACCGGGGACGTGGACTGCTCGTACAGGACGTCGCCGACGCCGAGGGGTGCGTTCACCGAGGCGGGCAGCGGACGTGCCGCCTCACCGGGCGCGGCGACCAGGACCGGGAGGTGGCCGGCGGAGCACAGGGTCACCTCGCCCTCGTCGGCGGCGACGACCAGGTAGCAGCAGGTGACCAGCTGGTCGGGGACGTCCAGGTCGGCCACGCAGGTGTCCAGGGTCTGCATCAGCCGCCGGGGCTGCATGCCGGTCTTGGCCAACGCGTGGGCCGCCGAGCGCAGTTGACCCATCACGGCGGCCGCCTCCAGGCCGCGGCCCATCACATCGCCGATCAGGACACCGACCCGGCCGGCGCCGAGCGGGACGAGGTCGAACCAGTCGCCGCCCACCCCGGCGCCCTGGGTGGCGGGCCGGTAGCGGCTGGCGGTGACGAGTTCGGGGACGGCGGGCGGCGTGCCCATCAGGCTGCGCTGCAGGGTGAGGGCGACATGGCGCTGCTGTTCGTACAGCTCGGTCAGCTTCGCCTCGGCCCGCTTGCGGTCGCTGATGTCGCGGACGATGGCGCAGGCGCCGATGACCGTGCCGTCCGGGGCCCGCCGCGGCCACACGGTGACGTCGACGTCCAGCAGGGCGCCGCTCTTGGTGACGCGCAGGGTCTCGAAGTGCTCCACCTTCTCACCGCGCCGCAGGCGGCTGAGCAGCGCGGTGACCTCCTCGTGCCGGTCGTCCGGGGCGAGCAGGGACACATGCCGGCCCGTCGCCTCGGCGGCCGTGTATCCGTACAGCCGCTGGGCGGCCGTGTTCCAGTAGGTGATGTACCCGTCGAGCGTCTTGGCGAGGATGGCGTCCTGGGAGGACTCCACCAGCGAGGCCAGTTCGCTGATGCGCTCCTCGGCGGCCTTGCGGTCGCTGACGTCGCGCACGGCGGCCGACACGAGCAGCCCTTCGGTGGTCTCCAGGGGGCTGAGGCTGATCTCGACCGGGAACTCGCTGCCGTCCCGGCGCAGTCCGTACAGGTCCAGCCCGGCCCCCATGGGACGGACCTGCCGGTTCGCGGCGTAAGCGCTGCGGTGCTGCGTGTGGTGACCGCGCAGCCGGTGCGGGACGAGCAGTTCGACGGACTGGCCGAGGAGTTCCTCGCGCCGGTAGCCGAAGAGCGCCTCGGTCTGGGCGTTGACCAGCTTGATGGTTCCCGTGTCGTCGACGATGACCATGGCGTCCGGTGCCGCTTCCAGCAGCCCGCGGAAACGCTCCTCCGCGGTTCCCGGCGCGCCGGGCTGCGCGGGGATCACCTGGGTGCCCGGTTCCCGGGCGGCGACGGGACAGATGGCCGTCGCGTCGGTCTTGTTCTTCATGTCGGACCCAGCCGTGCTGCCGCCAGTGGTAAGGGCCCATCCCAGCGCGCACGGACGCCGGCCACGCGGGCTTGTCGCCAACTGTCGCTATGGGGCCGAACCTGACGGTTCGGTGAGCGGCGGGGGCAGCGAATGGTCACTCGGGGTCCATGACCCGAAAGGTAATCGACCGCCTGTGCGGTTGCTGCCATGATCGGCGGCATACGGATTCCGACCGACCGATCGACCGGAGGGGCACCATGACCGCCTACGCCATCGCCCGGCTGCACCGGGTCACGCCGCATGCGGACGTCGCCGAGTACATCGAGCGCATCCAGGGCACCTTCGAGCCGTACGGCGGTCGTTTCCTGGTGCACGGCAGGCAGCACGAGGTGGTGGAGGGGGACTGGCCCGGGAATGTCGTGATGATCGCCTTTCCGGGGATCGCCGAGGCGCGGGCGTGGTGGAGCTCCCCCGCCTACCGGGAGATCGCCCCGCTGCGCACCCGGCACAGCGAGGCCGACATCGTCCTGGTCGAGGGCGTCCCCGAGGACTACGACCCGAAGGTCACGGCCCAGGCCGTGCGGGAGAGCCTCGACGTCGGGTGAGACGACACCGGGTGAGGCGGTCCCGGTCGCCGAGCTGGAGGGGCACGAGGGCGTAGTCACCGGCCATGCCGTTGCCCGCCCGTGCTGCCGCGGCTGGTGACCAGGACGCAGCAGCGGGGGGTGCCCGGCAGCAGCGGGCGGATCTGGGAGAACGAGCGGGCGTTGTCGAGGACGTTCAGCACCCGCCGGCCGTCCGGCACGCTGCGGAACAGGGCGGTGCGTTTTCCTTCCGGAATGGTCCGCGTCGAACTTTTCTGAAAGGAACGGGAATTGCGTATCCGAATGGCTCTCGGCACGATGCTCGCCGCCGTGCTCACCGTTATGGCGCCCGCCGCACGGGCGGCCGGCGGCGACGAGGCACGGCCCACCGAGCGGTCCTGCGGCACGCTGCGGCTGACGGGCTCACTGCCGGTGCCGCCCGCGGGGATGGCGGTGGAGCGGGAGGTGTCGATCGGCGCGGTCTGCACGGCCCGGTACGGCACGGTGCGGATGGTGCCGGCCGGCAAGGCCGAGGGCGCGGCGGCCCGGACCATGGCGGCGGCGTCCGGCACGAAGAAGGCAGCGTCCGGCGCGAAGGCGACGTCCGGCGCGAAGGCGACGTCCGGCGCGAAGGCGGACGGCACTCACCGGGTGTCGAGCTGGAACGAGATGTACGACTGCTGCAACATCCGGATGACCGGCCTGTACACGGCCTCCGAGTGGACCACCGGCGGCAGCCGGGTCGCGGCCGCTTCGACCGGGGCCACCCAGCAGTTCAACCGCGAGCCGTGGAACGCCGGCTGGTCGCTGGTCTCGGCCCGCAGCGACACCGACTGCAGCGCCGACTGCGCGGTCTCCCGCACCGAGGCGCACGCGGACTTCGGCTACCGGGGCATCTTCGACCCGACCGGCTCCTGGTACGCCAACACCCATCACTCCTACGTGGACCTCGCCGCCGACGGCACCGCCTCATGCCGCTTCGACGTGGAGGCGCGGCACACCTTCGCCGGCTGGAACTGGCGCCACGGCTGCGCCTGACGGGCGGCGGCAGCAACCTGTCACGGACGCGGCAGCGGTGCGACGGCGCTTCCTGCACTCGCCGGGACCTTTTCAGTCTCGCCCGCCGTGCCGGGGCAGGACGGGCACGTCGCCCGCTGGTGGATCCCGGACCCCGAGTGCGCCTCCCTGGGCGTCCTCTGGGCACCCCCGGGGGACTTCTCCCCGGTGACGACCAGTTCGCCGCCCTCCTCGGACACCACGGGCTCGATGCGGCCGAGTTCGATGCCGGCGGCCCGTTCGCTCCCCAGGGTGGCGCAGAACGTGCCCCCGGCGGCCATGGGCTTCAGATGGCGCGCCTTCAGCTCCTCGCTGCCGTACAGCTGCACCATGCTGGTGCCGAGCACCGAGATGAAGAGGGTGAAGGCCGCTCCGGCGTCGCCGTATCGACCGCGTCGACCTCGGCCGGGGTGAGCCCGGCGGAGGCGAGGGCGTGGCGGATGACGCGTTCCTGGGAGGGGCCGTTGGGTGCGGTGAGGCCGTTGCTCTCGCCGTCCTGGTTGACGGCGCTGCCGCACCGCACGGCCAGCACCCGGCGTCCCTCGCGGCGGGCGTCGGACAGCCGCTGCAGCACCAGCACGCCGACGCGCTCGGACCAGCCGGTGCCGTCGGCGTCGTCGGAGAACGCCTTGCAGCGGCCGTCGGCGGCCAGCCCCGCCCTGCCGGCGAACTCCACGCGCCCCGGTGGCGGCTTGTCACCGGGCCGTGACGCGAACTACTGTCACCACGCCTTGGTGACGGGAAACCGGTGTGATGCCGGTGCGGCCCTCGCCACTGTGATCGGGAAGTCCGGCTCCGGTCCTCACGGACAGCCACTGGGTCTTGGGACCCGGGAAGGCGGAGCACGGGCGGTGGTACCCGTCAGCCAGGAGACCGGCCAAGGCACGTCAACCATCCACGAGGTGCTGGAGAGGGTCTGCTGAGCCATGCACATAGCCGAGGGTTTTCTGCCGCCGGCGCACGCGGTCGCCTGGGGCGCCGCATCCGCGCCGTTCGTGATCCACGGAGCCCGGTCGCTCATCCGTGAAGTGAGGGAACACCCCGAGAGCACGCTGCTGCTTGGCGCGTCGGGAGCCTTCACCTTCGTTCTGTCGGCGCTGAAACTGCCCTCGGTGACCGGGAGTTGCTCCCATCCCACCGGTACCGGGCTGGGCGCGATCCTGTTCCGGCCGCCGGTGATGGCGGTGCTGGGCACCATCACCCTGCTGTTCCAGTCGCTGCTGCTCGCCCACGGCGGCCTGACCACGCTGGGCGCCAACGTCTTCTCCATGGCGGTCGTCGGACCCTGGGCCGGTTACGCCGTGTACCGGCTGCTGCGGCGCTGCGACGTGCCGCTGATGGCCGCCGTGTTCTGCGGCGCGTTCCTCGCCGACCTGTCGACGTACTGCGTGACCAGCGTGCAGCTGGCGCTGGCCTTCCCGGACCCGGGCAGCGGATTCCTGGGCGCGCTCGGCAAGTTCGGGTCCATCTTCGCGGTGACGCAGATCCCGCTGGCGGTCAGCGAGGGGCTGCTGACCGTGCTGGTGATGCGGATGCTGGTGCAGTCCAGCAAGGGCGAACTGACCCGGCTGGGCGTGCTGGTGGCCGGGGCGGGGTCCGCCCGCACCGCGGAGCGGAAGGCGGTGGCCCGGTGAAGCGCAGCACCCGGATCAACCTTCTGCTGCTGCTCGCGGTGGCCGCGCTCGCGGTGCTGCCGCTGGCGCTCGGGCTCGGCGACCACAAGGAGGAGCCGTTCGCCGGGGCGGACGGGGAGGCGGAGACCGCCATCACCGAGCTGGACCCCGGCTACGAGCCGTGGTTCTCCCCGCTGTACGAGCCTCCGTCCGCCGAGATCGAGTCGGCCCTGTTCGCCCTGCAGGCCGCGATCGGCGCCGGGGTCCTTGCCTACTACTTCGGTCTGCGGCGGGGCCGCCGCCAGGGCGAGGCCAGGGCGCTGGCCCGCACCGAACCGGAGCACGAGCCCGCGGGCGACGGGGGCGGCGGCGACGAGACCGCGTCCCGGCCGCGGAGCTGACCGGGCGTGCTGCCGATCGACGCGGCGGCGCACAGCAGTCGCTGGCGCCGCCGGCATCCCGTGGACAAGGCGGTGCTCGGTCTTGGCCTGACGGTGCTGGCGATCTCGCTGCCGCCGTGGCCGGGCGCGGTGCTGGTGATCGCGGCCGCGCTCGCCGTGCTGCTGGGTCCTGCGGGCGTGCCGGCGCGGCGGCTGTGGCGCGCCTACCGGGTGCCGCTGGGCTTCTGTGTCACCGGGGCGCTCACCCTGCTGGTGCAGGTGGGCGGGCCCGGCGGTTTCCTGGCGCTCGCCGACGACGGGCCGCTGCGCGCCGGGGAGTTGCTGCTGCGCACCTCGGCCGCCTCGCTGGGCGTGCTGCTGTTCGCCTTCACCACCCCCGTGTCCGATCTGCTGCCCCGCCTGGTCCGGGCCGGGGTGCCGGCTCCGCTGGTGGACGTGGCGCTGGTGACGTACCGCATGAGCTTTCTGCTGCTCGACTCGGTGCGGCGGATCCGGGAGGCGCAGGCGAGCCGGCTGGGGCACACCACCCGCGCGGCCGCCTGGCGTTCGCTCGGCGGTCTCGGCGCCACCGCGTTCGTCCGGTCCTTCGACCGGGCGGCCCGGCTCCAGGCGGGACTCGCCGGGCGCGGCTACGACGGCACCCTGCGGGTGCTGGTCCCCGAGGCGCGCGTCTCCGTCCGCTTCACGGCCGCGAGCCTCGCCCTGCTGGCGGCGCTGACCGCCCTCACCCACGTCCTGGAAAGGCCCCTGTCGTGACCGAACCGGCCCTGGTCGCCCTGCGGGGCGCGTCGTTCGCCTACGAGGACGGGCCGCTGGTACTCAGCGGCCTCGACTTCGAGGTCCCCGAGGGCCGCGCGCTGGCGCTGCTGGGGCGCAACGGCAGCGGCAAGACCACGCTGATGCGCCTGCTCAGCGGCGGACTGCGCCCGCTGGAGGGCGAGTTGACCGTCGAGGGCCGGCCGGTGCGTCACGACCGCAAGGGGCTGACCCGGCTGCGGACCACCGTGCAGCTGGTGGTGCAGGACCCCGACGACCAGCTCTTCGCCGCGTCCGTCGGCCAGGACGTGTCGTTCGGGCCGCTGAACCTCGGGCTGCCGGACGAGGAGGTGCGCGCCCGGGTGGCCGGGGCGCTGGCCGCCCTCGACATCTCCCACCTCGCCGACCGGCCCACCCATCTGCTGTCCTACGGGCAGCGCAAGCGGACCGCGATCGCGGGCGCCGTCGCCATGCGGCCCCGGGTGCTGATCCTGGACGAGCCGACCGCCGGTCTCGATCCCGACGGCCAGGAGAGGCTGCTGGCCACGCTCGGCCGGCTGCGGGCGGGCGGCACGACGGTGGTGATGGCCACCCATGACGTGGACCTCGCGCTGCGCTGGGCCGACGACGCCGCGCTGCTCACCCCGTCGGGGGTGCGCACCGGTCCGGCCGGTGAGCTGCTGGCCCGGGCCGATCTGCTGGCGGAGGCGGGGCTGCGGCTGCCGTGGGGGGTCGCGGTGGGGCAGCTGCTGCGTGCGCACGGGTGGCCGGCGGACGGGGCCGGGCCCCGGACACCGGAGGAGCTGGCCGCGCTGGCCGCGGCACACGCCACCGGCCGATGAGTGCGGGGCCCTCCGCAGCGCGGCTCCGGTTCCCGGCATCTGCCGGTGCCGGGAACCGGAACCTCCCCCGTGCTCCCCGCGCCCATGGTGCCCGCTCACCGGCCCGGGCCGCATTGCCGGATTCCGGCAGAGTTCATTAGGGTCAGCCTGCCGGTGGGAGGCCGGGGGCGTCACACGGGCGTCAGGATCACGGGGGGCCGGGGGAGCATGGTGGAGCGGGAGATTCCGGAGCAGTATCTCGAGGGGTACGCCCGTCTGCTCGCCGATGTGGCCGCCACCGGCCGGCGCCTGACCCGGGACGAGCTCTCCGCCCGCCGGGCGCTGGGCGAGCGGGCCGCGGAGGCCGGCTACGGGATGCGTGCCCTGGTCCGCGCCCATCTGTCCGCCGCCCGCACGGCCTGGCCGCGCGGCAATGCTTCGGTGGACGACGCGCTGGCCGCCGTCCAGCAGGCGGTGGACGCCTTCGCCGAGGGCTACGAGCGCGCCCAGCGGCTGGCGGTGCGCCAGGAGGTTGCGGCGCGCCGGGAGTTCATCGACGACCTGCTCTACGGCCGCAGCGACCTGGGCCGGCTCGCCGAGCGCGCCGAACGCTTCGGCCTGCGCCTGTCCCACGCGCACGCCGTGGCGGTGGCCCGCGGCCCCGCCGCCTACGACGAGGGCGACGCCGTTCCCCGCCAGGTGGAGCGTGCGCTGATCGCCCGTTTCGGCGACCGCCATGTGCTGCTCAGCACCAAGGACGGGCGGCTGCTGTGCATCGCGCCCGGACACCAGAAGGAAATGCTCACGGTCTTCGCCAAGCAGGCGCACGCCGCCACCGACGGCGGCCAGGTGGCCATCGGGCGGGCGCACAGCGGGCCGGGCGGGGTGGTGCAGTCCTACAAGGAGGCCTTGAGCGCGCTGGAGATCGCCGAGCGGCTGGAGCTGGACGACCCGGTGCTGCACGCGGCCGACCTGCTGGTCTACCCGGTGCTCGCGCGCGACCGGCAGGCCATGACCGACCTGGTGCACCACGCCCTCGGTCCGCTCACCAAGGCCCGCGGCGGTGCCCGGCCGCTGCTCGACACCCTGACCGCCTACTTCGACTCCGGCTGCGTCGCCGCCGAGGCCGCCCGGCGGCTGTCGCTGAGCGTGCGGGCCCTGACCTACCGCCTGGAGCGCATCCACAAGCTCACCGGCGCCAATCCCGCCGACCCGGCCCAGCGGTACATGCTGCAGACCGCGGTCATCGGCGCACGTCTGCTGGGCTGGCCGGCCGACGGGGAGTGAGCGCGGCCGGCCCGGTGCAGCGCCGATCGGCGGCCGGGCCGCCCCACATCCGTCAGGCATCCGTCAGGCGGCCCGTCCGGCGGCGTGCCAGGCCGTCAGGCATCGGCAAGCAGCCCGCCCGGCGGTATGCCGGGCCGTCAGGGTCCCCAGCAACCTCCGTCAGGCGGCCCGCCCTGCGGCGCGCCGGGCCATCAGGCGTCCGTAGCCGCCCCCGTCAGGCTGCCTTCAGCTCGACGCCCTTCTTCTGGACGGCGTGGATGACCGGAAGCGGCAGGCCGGCGAAGGAGCGCAGCTCGGTGATCGTGGCCTCGACCTCCACCTTGCCCGGCCGCACGGTGTCGGCGTGCACCGAGCCGGTGTTCTTCCAGGTGCGCAGGGTGCCGTCGCACACGGCCCGGGTGCCGCCGATGCCGTAGCGGACCGTGGAGCTGCCCTGGTGGACGGAGGAGCTGACGAAGGCCGGGCCGGTGGCGCCGGTGCAGCGGTAGGTGCCGGAGAGGGTGACCTTGCCGTCGCCGGTGATGCGGCCG
>NZ_BAAAIZ010000041.1:0-13549 GCF_039526425.1 Streptomyces thermospinosisporus | reverse complement strand
GCGGCGTCGAGCGCCCCCTGGGCCGAAGCCGGGATCAGCTGGATCTGCGGCGTGGCCGCCGCGGCGGCCGGGGGCGCGGCGACGACGGGGCCGAGCAGCAGCGCCGCGCCGGCCGCGGCGGTGAGGAGGGGGCGCAGGGACATGGGAAACCTCCCGTTGGAGCGACAATCCGACCTGTGGGGGTTCCAGCAGTACCCGGCGGGCGAGGCGGCGCCCGTCATCCTCACCCCTTCGGTGGCGAGTCCGCATCGGCCGTCGGAGAACGGTCGCGGGAGTGTCCGGAAGCTGTCACGTTTCCCGGCGGGCCGTTCCGAGGTGCCCCCGGCGGGCGCATGGTCGAGGTGTACGGCCCATCCGGATCGTCACGACGTGGAGGTGCGCCATGTGTGCCCACCGGTCTTCCTGCCCCCGCACCGGCTCACCGGCCCCGCACGTGGTGGCCGCCCACCCCGAGCAGGGCTGGAGCCTGCTGTGCGACGGCTCGATCGTCTTCGACGACACCGGCGAGCTGATGCCGGACGGCAGGGTGATCGCCCCGCACCGCGCCCCGGCCGACCGCCTCGTGGTCGCGGCCTGATCACCGGCCCGCCGCTCGGCAGACCGGGGCGGCAGGCTTCAGGGCAGCACGGCGAAGCCGTCGAGTTCGACCATCGCCTGTTCGTCCCAGAGGCGGACGACCTCGACGACGGCCATCGCCGGGTAGTCCCGGCCCGCGGCCTCCCGCCAGATGCGGCCCAGTTCGCGGGCGTGCCTGCGGTACTCGGCGACATCGGTGGCGTAGACGGTGACGCGGGCCAGGTCGGACGGGGTGCCGCCGGCCGCGCGCAGCGCAGTGAGGAGATTGTCCAGCGCCCGCTCGAACTGCTCGGGCAGGGTCTCGCCGGTCACCTTGCCGTCGCCGTCCAGGGCGGTCTGGCCGGCCAGGAAGACGACCCGGCTGCCGGTGGCGACCACGGCGTGACAGAAGCCGGTCGGCGGGGACAGCTCGGGCGGGTCGATGCGCTCGCAGGTCACCGGTCGGCCTCCGGATTCTTGGACAGTTCCTTGTACAACTCCTTGGCGATGATGCCCCGTTGGACCTCGCTGGCGCCTTCGTAGATCCTCGGCGCGCGGACCTCGCGGTAGAGGTGCTCCAGCAGGTGTCCGCGTTGCAGGGCGCGGGCGCCGTGCAGCTGGACGGCGTGGTCGACGACGTACTGCGCGGTCTCGGTGGCCAGCAGCTTCGCCATGGCGGCGCGCTTCGGGACGTCGCCCTCGCCCGCGTCGTACGCCGTGGCCGCCGCGTAGACCATCAGGCGGGCGGCCTCGGTGCGCAGCGCCATCTCGGCGACCTGGTGGGAGACGGACTGCAGATCGCTGAGCCGGCCGCCGAACGCCTCGCGGCGGGCGGTGTGTTCGAGGGTGGCGTCCAGCGCCGCCTGGGCCATGCCGACGGCGAACGCGCCGACGCTGGGCCGGAACAGGTTGAGCGTGCCCATCGCGACCCGGAAGCCGCCGTCCACCTCGCCCAGGACGTCGTCGGCGCTCACCGGAACGCCGTCGAAGCCGAGGGCTCCGATGGGGTGTGGGGAGAGCATGTCGAGGCCGGTGCCGGTCAGGCCGGGCCGGCCGGCGGGGACCAGGAAAGCGGTGACGCCGCGCGCCCCGGCGCCCGGCGTGGTGCGGGCGAAGACGGTGTAGAGGTCGGCCTCGGGGGCGTTGGAGATCCAGCACTTCTCGCCGGTCAGGCGCCAGCGGCCGGGGCCGTCCGGATGAGCGGTGAGCGACAGGGCGGCGGCGTCGGAGCCGGCCCCCGGCTCGCTGAGCGCGAACGCGGCCACGGCGCTGCCGTCACCCACCTGGGGAAGCCAGCGCTCCTTTTGTCCGGGGGTGCCGTGGGCGTGCACGGGGTGGGCGCCGAGGCCCTGGAGGGCGAGGGCGGTCTCGGCCTCGGTGCAGGCGTAGGCGAGGGACTCCCGCATCAGGCACAGGTCCAGGGCGCCGGAGGTGAACAGCCGCGGCAGCAGCCCGAGGGCGCCGAGTTCGGCGACCAGGGGCCGGTTCACATGGCCGGGTTCGCCCTTGTCGGCGAGCGGCCGCAGGCGTTCGGCGGCGAGCCTGCGCAGTTCGGCACACCAGGCGCGTTGTCCTGGTTCGAGCGAGAATGCGGTCATCACCGGTCCCCTCTCTCCCCGTGGGGGTCTGTCCCCGTGGGCCGCCCGGAGGCCTGCCGCCCGCGGGTCGCGCCTGAGCGCATCGAGGTTATCGCGGACCGTTGACTGCCGTCACCAACACGATACGCTCCTTCCCTGCGAGCCCACCACGCCGAGGGGGCGAATCGTCATGAACCCACGAGCCACCGCGCACGTCGACACCTTCGCCCGCGACAACCTCCCGCCACCGGAACAGTGGCCCGAGTTCCGCTTCGACCTGCCGGAGCTGCAGTACCCCGAACGGCTCAACTGCGCCGCCGCACTGCTCACCGGGCAGCCCGGCGACCGCCCGGTGTTCCGCGCCCTCGACGGCGGGAGCTGGACCTACGGCGAACTGCGCGCCCACGTCGACCGTCTGGCGCACATCCTGACCAGCGACCTCGGGGTCGTCCCCGGCAACCGGGTGCTGCTGCGCGGCCCCACCACCCCCTGGCTGGCCGCCTGCTGGCTCGCGGTGCTGAAGGCCGGGGCGGTCGCCGTGACCGTGCTGGCCCAGCAGCGCGCGCACGAGCTCAGCACCATCTGCGAGATCGCCCGCGTGCAGCACGCGCTGTGCGACATCCGCTCGGTCGACGACCTCGCCAAGGCCGAGGTGCCCGGTCTGCGCATCGCCACCTACGGCGGCGACTCCCCCGACGACCTGCTGCACCGCCCGGCGCCTGCCACGCCGTTCCGGGCGGTGGACACGGCCGCCGACGACGTGGCGCTGATCGCCTTCACCTCCGGCACCACCGGACGGCCCAAGGGCTGCATGCACTTCCACCGGGACGTCCTCGCCATCGCGGACACCTTCTCCCGCCATGTGCTGCGGCCCCTCCCGGAGGACGTCTTCGCCGGGTCTCCCCCGCTCGGCTTCACCTTCGGCCTCGGCGGTCTCGTCGTCTTCCCGATGCGGGCCGGGGCGAGCGCGCTCCTGCTCGAACAGGCCCATCCCGCCCAGCTGTTGCCCGCGATCGCGGAGCACCGGGTGTCGGTGCTGTTCACCGCGCCGACCGCGTACCGGGCGATGCTGGACCAGCTCGACGGGCACGACATCTCCTCGCTGCGCCGCTGCGTCTCGGCGGGCGAGAACCTGCCCGCGGCCACCTGGCAGGCCTGGTACGAGCGCACGAGGCTGCGCATCATCAACGGCATCGGCGCCACCGAGCTGCTGCACATCTTCATCTCCGCCGCCGACGAGGACATCCGGCCCGGCACCACCGGGGTCCCGGTGCCCGGCTGGCAGGCGCGCGTCCAGGACGCCGACGGCAATCCCGTGCCGGACGGCGAGCCGGGCCTGCTCGCGGTGCGCGGGCCGGTCGGCTGCCGCTATCTCGCCGACCCCCGCCAGCAGGAGTACGTGCGCGGCGGCTGGAACATCACCGGCGACACCTACGTCCGCGAGCCCGACGGCTACTTCCGGTATGTGGCCCGCGCCGACGACATGATCATCTCGGCCGGGTACAACATCGCCGGGCCGGAGGTCGAGGACGCGCTGCTGCGCCACCCGGACGTGGCCGAGGCGGCGGTGGTCGGACGCCCGGACGAGGACCGCGGTCAGGTGGTGGTGGCGTACACGGTGCTCAAGGAGGGCGCCGAACGGGACGCCGAGGCGCTGCGGGAGTTCGTGAAGTCGGAGCTCGCGCCCTACAAGTGCCCGCGCGAGATCGTCTTCCTGGATGCGCTGCCGCGCACCGCCACCGGAAAGCTGCAGCGCTTCCGGTTGCGCGGCTGACCAGGTCAGACGCGGGCGGCCGGGCTCCGGCGACGCGATTAGGATGATCAACGTGTCCGAAGAACAGCCCGCGCAGCACGCCCCGAGGTCCCTGATCGTCACGCTCTACGGCGCCTACGGCCGTTTCGTGCCGGGACCGGTGCCCGTCGCCGAGCTGATCCGGCTGCTGGCGGCGGTCGGCGTGGACGCCCCCTCGGTGCGCTCGTCGGTGTCCCGGCTCAAGCGGCGCGGGCTGCTCGTCCCGGCCCGCACCGCCGAGGGCGCGGCCGGCTACGAACTGTCGCCGGAGGCCCGCCAGTTGCTCGACGACGGCGACCGCCGCATCTACGCCACCGCGCCGCCCGAGGACGAGGGCTGGGTGCTCGCGGTGTTCTCGGTGCCGGAGTCCGAGCGCCACAAGCGGCATGTGCTGCGCTCCCGCCTGTCCCGCCTGGGCTTCGGCACGGCGGCGCCCGGCGTGTGGATCGCCCCGGCCGGGCTGTACGAGGAGACCCGGCACACCCTTCAGCGGCTCGGCCTGGACAGCTATGTGGACCTCTTCCGCGGTGAGCACCTGGGCTTCGCCGCGACCTCCGACGCGGTGGCCCGCTGGTGGGACCTGGCCGGGATCGCCAAGCAGCACGAGGCGTTCCTGGACCGCCACGAGCGGGTGCTTCAGGCGTGGGAGCGGCGGCCGGACACCCCGCCGGAGGAGGCGTACCGGGACTATCTGCTCGCCCTGGACTCCTGGCGCCACCTCCCCTACACCGACCCCGGCCTGCCGCCCGCGCTGCTGCCGCCCGACTGGCCCGGCGTGCGCTCCGCCGCCGTCTTCCGGGGCCTGCACGAGCGGCTGAGGGACGCGGGGGCCGAGTTCGTGGGGCTGTAGCCCCAGGGGCCTTCAGGTCTCCTCAGACATCCAGCGTGAGCCGGGGTTTGGGTGCGTCCGTGCGGCCCGTCTGGGGGCGTCTGCTGCCCGCCCGGTAGGGCGCCGGCCACACCGCGCCCGGCCCCTGGTAGCCCTGCTCGGCGGCCGCGTGCAGCGTCCAGTGCGGGTCGTAGAGGTGGGGGCGGGCGAGCGCGCACAGGTCGGCGCGGCCCGCGAGAATCAGCGAGTTGACGTCGTCCCAGGAGGAGATCGCGCCCACGGCGATCACCGGGATGCCGACGCGGTGCCGGATGCGGTCGGCGAACGGCGTCTGGTACGAGCGGCCGAACTCCGGCTGCTCGTCGGCGACCACCTGTCCGGTGGAGACGTCGATGGCGTCGGCGCCGTGCTCGGCGAAGGCGCGGGCGATCTCCACGGCGTCGTCGGCGGTGTTGCCGCCCTCCGCCCAGTCGGTGGCGGAGATCCTTACCGTCATGGGCCGGTCCTCGGGCCACACCGCGCGCACCGCGTCGAAGACCTCCAGCGGGAAACGCAGCCGCTTCTGGAGTGAGCCGCCGTAGGCGTCGGTGCGGCGGTTGGTCAGCGGGGAGAGGAAGCCGGAGAGCAGATAGCCGTGGGCGCAGTGCAGTTCGAGCAGGTCGAAACCGGCGCGCGCGGCCCGCTGTGCGGCGGCAGTGAACTGCTCCCTTATGTCGGTGAGCTGGGCACGGGTGAGTTCGCGGGGGGTCTGGCTGCCGGGCTTGTAGGGCAGCGGGGAGGCCGCGACCAGGGGCCAGTTGCCGTGGTCCAGCGGCTCGTCCATGCCCTCCCACATCAGCTTGGTCGACCCCTTGCGGCCGCTGTGGCCGAGCTGCACACCGATCGCGGTGCCCGGGGACCGGGTGTGCACGAAGTCGACGATCCGCCGCCAGGCCTCGGCCTGCCGGCCGGTGTACAGGCCGGCGCAGCCGGGGGTGATGCGGCCCTGCTCGCTGACGCACACCATCTCCGTCATCACCAGTCCGGCCCCGCCCAGCGCGCGGGCGCCGAGGTGGACGAGGTGGAAGTCGCCGGGGACGCCGTCGACGGCCGAGTACATGTCCATCGGGGAGACCACGACCCGGTTGCGCAGGGTCAGGTCGCGCAGCCGGAACGGGGTGAACATGGGCGGGGTGCCGGGCGGGCAGCCGAACTCGCGCTCCACCGACTCGGTGAAGCGGGCGTCGCGCAGCCGGAGGTTGTCGTGGGTGACCCGGCGGCTGCGGGTGAGCAGGTTGAAGGCGAAGCGCAGCGGCGGCTGGTCGAGGTAGAGGCCGAGGTTCTCGAACCATTCGAGGCTGGCCCGTGCGGCGCGCTGGGTGGAGGCGACCACCGGGCGCCGCTCGGCCTCGTAGGCCGTGAGCGCCTCCGGGACGGTGGGGTGTTCGCGCAGGCAGGCGGCGAGGGCGAGGGCGTCCTCGACGGCGAGCTTGGTGCCGGAGCCGATCGAGAAGTGGGCGGTGTGGGCGGCGTCGCCGAGGAGCACCAGGTTTTCGTGCGACCAGCGCTCGTTGACGACGGTGCGGAAGGTCGTCCAGACCGAGTTGTTGGAGCGCAGCGGGCGTCCGCCGAGCGCCTCGGAGAAGATCTTGGCGCAGCGTTCGATCGACTCGGTCTCGTCGAGTTCACCGAATCCGGCGGCGCGCCAGACCTCCTCGCGCATCTCGACGATGACGGTGGAGGCGTCGGCGGAGTAGGGGTAGCCGTGCAGCTGCATCACGCCGTGCTCGGTCTCGGCGATCTCGAAGCGGAAGGCGTCGAAGGCGAAGTCGGCGGCGAGCCAGATGTAGCGGCAGCGGTGCGGGGTGATGCGGGGGCGGAAGACCTCCTGGAAGGCGGTGCGGGTGGTGCTGTGGACCCCGTCGGCGGCGATGACCAGGTCGTGGGTCTCCATCAGCCGGGCGGGGTCGGGGGCGGGGGCGCGGAAGCGCAGGTCGACGCCGAGGGAGCGGCAGCGGTCGTGCAGGATCTCAAGGAGCCGGCGGCGGCCGAGGGCGGCGAAGCCGTGCCCGGAGGAGGTGTGCCGGTTGCCGCGGTGGACGATGTCGATGTCCTCCCAGCGGACGAACTCCTTGCGCAGCGCCTCGTAGACGACGGGGTCGGCGTGCTCGATGCCGCCGAGGGTCTCGTCGGACAGGACGATGCCGAAGCCGAAGGTGTCGTCGGGGGCGTTGCGTTCCCAGAGGGTCACCCGGCGGGTGGGGTCGAGGCGTTTGAGCAGTGCGGCGGCGTAGAGGCCGCCGGGGCCGCCGCCGGCGATCGCGATCTGCTGGGTGGACGCCATCCCTACCTCCCCTGCCACTTCGGGGGGCGCTTCTCGGTGAAGGCGGCGTGGAACTCGGCGTAGTCCGCGCCGTTCATCAGCAGGGCCTGGGTGGAGGCGTCGAGTTCGACGGCGGCCGCCAGGGGCATGTCCAGCTCCGCCGTGAGCAGGGCCTTGGTCTGGGCGTGGGCCAGGGCCGGGCCGTCGGCCAGACGGCGGGCCAGCGCCTGGGCGGCCTGGTCGGCGCCGCCGTCCTCCGCCATCTCGCTGATCAGGCCGATGCGTTCGGCCTCGGGGGCGCGGACCGGTTCGCCGAGCATCAGCAGGCGGGTGGCGTGGCCGAGGCCGACGACGCGCGGCAGCAGATAGGCGGCGCCCATGTCGCCGCCGGACAGGCCGACTCGGGTGAAGAGGAAGGCGAAGCGGGCGGTCGGGTCGGCCACCCGGAAGTCGCTGGCCAGGGCGAGGACCGCGCCGGCGCCGGCCGCCACCCCGTGGACGGCGGCGATCACCGGGAAGGGGCATTCCCGGATGGCGCGGACCACCTGGCCGGTCATCCGGTTGAAGTCGAGGAGCTGGGCGGTGTCCATGGCGAGGGTGGCGCCGATGATCTCGTCGACGTCGCCGCCGGAGCAGAAGCCGCGCCCCTCGCCGGCCAGCACCAGGGCCCGTACGGCGCGCTCGCGGGACAGCTCGGCGAGCAGGTCGCGCAGGTCGGCGTAGGCGCCGAAGGTGAGTGCGTTGAGCTTGTCGGGGCGGGCGAGGGTGACGGTGGCGACGCCGTCGTCGATTTCGACGCGCACATGCTCCCAGCGGGCGGTGCGGGCGGCGGAGCCGGTGAAGGGACTCATCAGGGCGGCCTCCTCGAAGCGGGCGCGGCACTGCTCGCTGAGCTCTACCACCCGAAGTTATCACTCATTCGTGACTGTCGTCAGGTAGGCGCAATACGGTGTGCCGTACGACCGCCGCGTTCGTCACGGCTCGTCCACAGGGAGGTAACGGAGCCGACCGGGAGGGGAGGCGGCGGAACGGGCTGGGTAGGCCGTCCGGTGCCGGGATCACCCGGTCGCACCATTGAGTAATTGAAAGCAGGACGGCCTGCTGTCATGAACGGACCCGCCTTGTACGAACGCTCCTCAGCCCCCGCCTCCTGGCGCGTGGCGCTGCCGCACAGCACCGCCGCGGTGCCCGTGGCCCGTGCGCTGGTCCGTACGGCCCTGACCGAGCAGGACCACTCCGCCGACCGCGACACGGCGGAGCTGCTGACCGCCGAACTGGTGGCCAACGCCGTCGAGCACACCTGCGCCGGAACGCCGATAGAGCTGGTGGTACGGCTGCTGCCGAACGGCTGCCGGGTCGAGGTGCACGACGGCGACCCGGAGCCGCCCGGCGATCTGACCCGGCCGTCCCCCGGCATGCCGGACCCCTGGCAGGAGCACGGGCGCGGTCTGCTGCTCCTGCGCACCCTGAGCTCGTCCTGCGGGCACCGCCCGACCGAGTCCGGCAAGGCGGTGTGGTTCCACCTCTCCCCGCTCCCCCGGCAGCGCCGGCCGCATTCCTAGACGGCCCCCGGGTCAGCACAGGGCCGCGGCCGGGCGCACCAGAGGTCAACCCAGGGTCGCGACCAGCAGCGCCTTGATGGTGTGCATCCGGTTCTCCGCCTCGTCGAAGACGACCGAGTGGGGCGACTCGAAGACCTCGTCGGTCACCTCGAGCGAGTCCAGGCCGTGGGCCTCGTGCACCTCGCGGGCGACCGCGGTGCCGAGGTCGTGGAAGGCGGGCAGGCAGTGCAGGAACTTCACCCCGGGGTTCCCGGTGGCGCGCAGCACGTCCATGGTCACCGCGTAGGGAGCGAGGGCGGCGATCCGCTCGGCCCAGACCTCCTTGGGCTCGCCCATGGAGACCCAGACGTCGGTGGCCACGAAGTCCACGCCGGCCACGCCCTCGGCGACCTCCTCGGTGAGCGTGATCCGGGCCCCGCTGGCGGCGGCCAGCTCGCGGGCGCGGTCCACGATCTCCTGGGCCGGCCAGTACGTCTTCGGCGCGACGATCCGGACGTCCATGCCGAGCAGGGCCGCGGTGACCAGGTAGGAGTTGCCCATGTTGAAGCGGGCGTCACCGAGGTAGGCGAAGGCGATCTCGGTGAGCGGCTTGGCGCAGTGCTCGGTCATGGTGAGCACGTCGGCGAGCATCTGGGTGGGGTGCCAGTCGTCGGTGAGCCCGTTGTAGACGGGCACCCCGGCGTACCGGGCGAGCTCCTCCACCTTGGCCTGGCTGTCCCCGCGGTACTCGATCGCGTCGTACATCCGCCCCAGCACCCGGGCGGTGTCCTTCACCGACTCCTTGTGCCCGATCTGCGAGCCGGACGGGTCGAGGTAGGTGGTGTGGGCGCCCTGGTCGGCGGCGGCGACCTCGAAGGCGCAGCGGGTGCGGGTCGAGGTCTTCTCGAAGATCAGCGCGATGTTGCGGCCCCGCAGCCGCTGGGTCTCGGTGCCCGCCTTCTTGGCGGCCTTGAGCTCCGCGGCGAGGGCGAGGAGGTGCCGGAGCTCCTCGCCGGTGAAGTCGAGCTCCTTCAGGAAGTGGCGGCCGCCGAGGTCTGTCGCCATGCGAGCTCCCGGATCCTTGATGACTATACGAACGAATGCATCACTATACAGACTCGGTCCTCAGTCCAGTGCCCGGGTCAGCAGTTCCTGCAGCCGCAGGCCGCGGGCCGCGTCCAGCGCGCCGGACCTGCCCGCGCGCACGGCCGCCGCGAACTCCCGGCGCAGCACCGGCCAGCACTCCTCATGGTCGATCCCCGCGGTGTCGTACACCAGCTCGTTCTCGGTCCCGAACAGCTCGATGCGGGTGCGCACGCCCGGCAGCCGCACCGCGCCCGACACGGAGGCCTGGCTGACCGCGCCGTTCGCGTGCTCGCAGGTCAGCTCGATCCAGCGGCGCGGGTCGCCGGTGCCGCGGATCGACACCACGGGGCCCACCGCCTCGTCCAGCAGGTCGATCAGATGCGGGCCGAGGTCCAGCAGCGCTCCGTGCTCCAGGCGCCAGGCGGTGGCCAGCTCGCCGCCGAGGAACCCGCCGTGCAGATAGCAGGAGCGGGCGCCGCGCACCTCTCCCAGTGCGGCGGCGCGGCGGAGGAACTCGCGGGTGGCCGGGTGGTAGCGCTTGGTCAGCACCAGCTGGGAGACCACGCTTGGTCAGCACCAGCTGGGAGACCACCTGGTGCTCGGCGACCGCCTCGGCCACCGCGCGGGCGCCGGCCAGGTCCGGGCCGAGCGGCTTCTCCAGCAACAGCGCCTTGCCCGCCCGGGCCGCGCGCACGGCGAGACCGGCCTGCACGGCGGGAGGCACGGCGAAGTCCACCGCCTCGCAGGTGTCGCGAGGAGTTCCTCGAAGGACGCGGCGACCGGGGCGCCGTAGGGGGCGGCCACCTCGGCGGCGGCCTCGGGGCGGCGCGCCCAGACACCGGCGAGGGCGGTCTCGGGACCTGCCGCGAGCATCCGGGCGTGCATGGTGCGGGCCCTGGGCCCGGCGCCGACCAGGCCGACGCGGACGGGGTGGCTGTCATTCAGGTGCTCCGGTTCGTGGTCTGGTCCGTCTGCGTCATTCGCTTGTGCGGCTGGAGTCCGTGCGGCTCGAGTCCGTACGGACTCCAGCCTGTGGGGGCTCGAGTCTGTGGGGGCTCGAGTCCGTGCGGCTCGGGGCTACGCCGCGATGTCCGCGAGCCGGGCGGTGGCCACCTCGGGGGCGTACAGGTGCTCCACCACCATCGCCGCGGCGCCCGCCAGGCCCGCCCGCTCGCCCAGGCGTGAGGTGACGACCTCGAGGTGGGCGGTGGTGCGCGGCATGGCCCGCTGGTACAGCACCTCCCGCACCCCGGTGACGAACGGCGTCCCGGCGAGATCGCCGGCGATCATCAGCACCCCGGGGTTGAGCAGGGTGACGACCGTGGCCAGCACCTCGCCGACCCGCATCCCCGCCTGCCGGGCGAGCCGCACCGCGTCGGGCTGGCCGGCGGCCAGCAGGGCACGCACGTCGGAGCCGGAGGCGGCGGGCACGCCCAGTTCGGTGAGCCGGCGGGCCAGCGCGCCGCCGCTGGCCACCGCCGCCAGGCAGCCGTAGGAGCCGCAGGCGCACAGCGCGTCGGCGCTGTCGTGCAGCCGGACGTGGCCGATGTCGCCCGCGCCGCCGTCGATGCCCCGGTAGATCCGCCCGCCGACCACGACGCCCGCGCCGATGCCGATGGAGGCCTTGACCAGGACGAAGGCCCCGCAGTCGGGGTGGCCGGCCCGCTGCTCGCCGTAGGCCATCAGGTTGGCGTCGTTGTCGACGAGCACGGGGACGTCCTCGGCGGCGCCCGGCTCGCGGGCGAGGAACGCGGCTGGAGTTCGACGCCGGTCACGCCGTGGTGCTGGCCGCCGACCTCGGCACCCGGCAGGCCCGCGCGGCCGTGCTCGACCTCGCCGGGCAGGTGCTGGCCGAGCGGACCGGGCCGCTGCGCATCACCGACGGGCCCGAACCGGTGCTGGACGAGCTGGGCGGCTGGTTCGCCGCCCTGGTCGCCGAGTCGGGCCGGGACGCCGCGGAGGTGTGCGGCATCGGCCTGTCCGTCCCCGGCCCCGTCGAATGGGACTGACCTGCCGGCCGCCGAAGAACCTCAGCCGGCTGATGGCGTAGGCGCCGGGGACGGCCGCCGCGAGGGTCAGGGCCACGGTGCCGAGGGAGACTGGCGGCGGACATCGAGGAGTTCGCCCTGCCCTGGGTCGTGGAGGGCACGGACCGGCTGGCCCGCGCCTGTGCGCAGGGCCTCGCCGACCTCGCCCTGCTGCGGGTGCCGGCCACCGGACCCGACGGCGAGGAGCTGCGGGTGCCGGGCGCCGGGATCCCCTGGTTTTTCACGCTCTTCGGGCGGGACTCGCTGCTCACCTCGCTGTTCGCGCTGCCCTACCGTGCCGCGCTGGCCGAGCACACCCTGCTGGCGCTCGCCGCGACCCAGGGCACCGAGTACGACGCCTTCCGCAACGAGCAGCCGGGGCGCATCGTGCACGAGGTGCGCCACGGGGAGCTGGCGCACTTCCGGCAGGTCCCGTACGGGCGCTACTACGGGGCGGTCGACTCCACGCCGCTGTTCCTGGTGCTGCTGCACGCCCACCGCGAGTTGGCGGCCCGGCTGGAGCCGCATGCGCGGGCCGCCGTCGACTGGATGCTCGGCGACGGCGGGCTGACCGAGCACGGCTGGCTGGTCTACATGCCCGACCCGAACGGTCTGGTCACCCAGAACTGGAAGGACTCCCCGGGCGCGATCTGCTTCGCCGACGGCACCGAGGCGACCGGCCCGGTCGCCGTCGCCGAGGTCCAGGGCTACGCCTACGACGCGCTGCTGCGGACCGCCGAGCTGGCCCGCGAGGTGTGGGACGACCCCGCGTACGCCGCCCGGCTGGAGTCGGTGGCGGCGGACCTGCGGGCCCGCTTCCACCGCGACTTCTGGCTGCCCGGGCAGGACTTCCCGGCCCTCGCCCTGGACGGCGAGGGACGCAAGGCCGATGCGCTCGCCTCCGACGCGGGGCATCTGCTGTGGTCGGGCATCCTCGACGACGAACGGGCGGCGCGGGTCGGACGGCGGCTGCTGGAGCCGGACTTCTTCTCCGGCTGGGCGGTGCGCACGCTCGCCTCCGGGCAGACGCCGTACCACCCGCTCTCCTACCACCGGGGCAGTTGCTGGCCGCACGACAACGCGGTGATCGCCCTCGGACTGGCCCGCCACGGGCTGACCGAGGAGCTGCGGACGCTGGCCGACGGGCTGCTGGCGGCGGCGGAGCAGCACGGCTGGCGGCTCCCGGAGGTGATGGCGGGCAACTCCACCGCAGACCACCCGGCGCCGGTGCCCTACCCGCACTCCTGCTCCCCGCAGGCATGGGCGGCGGCAACCCCACTGGCCCTGCTCACGGCCCTGCGCGGCGGCCACTGAGGCAACCAGTCCTCGCTTGTGACCGCTTGTGATCGCTTATGCCCCGGGGCGCCCCGGCGCCCTACGGCGGCTCCGGGACGCCCCGCCGGCCTTCCCAGCGCCCGGTGTCACCTGGCCCGGGGCTCCTGCCGGTCTCGCCGCCGTCCCGGGCCGCACGGCGCTGAGGCACCCGCCGGCCAATCCAGGCACTCCAAAACCGCATCACTCCCGGGCACCCGCCCGTCCCTCCGGGGTCCCGGAGCCGCATGGGGCTGGGTGCTCCGCCGGTTTTCCGGGCGCCCCAAAGCCGCATCACTTCCGCGCACCCGCCCGCCCCTCCGAGGTCCCGGAGCCGCATGGCGCTGGCGCGCCCGCCGGTCTCTCCCGGCGCCCCGGAGTCGCATAACCCCGGGCTCCCGCCGGTCTCGCCGCCGTCCCGGGCCGCACGGCGCTGAGGCACCCGCCGGCCAATCCAGGCACTCCAAAACCGCATCACTTCCGCGCACCCGCCCGCCCCTCCGAGGTCCCGGAGCCGCATGGCGCTGGC